>NZ_JBQYLI010000007.1:46297-271094 GCF_052690465.1 Sunxiuqinia sp. A32 | reverse complement strand
GACCGGTTTGATTGCTTTGGCACACAATTTAGCAAAAATCGGTGCTTAAAAGCTGGAAAGAACCTTTGCTTTTTCTGCAAAAAGACGATTAAGGTCCAAATAAATGGAAAACTAAAAATAGAACCAGGAAAAAACCAAATGAGAAAGAAAAAAAAACCGTCCCAAAAACTTGTTTTGAGACGGCCTCTTTTTTATTGATTTAATAAACAGTATAATGCAGGATATTAAAGGAGCGATTTTGTCTATTTTTGTTATAAACTAACTAAACAGCCGATTATGAAACTGCTAATCCCATTTTTATTTCTCATAATTCTAAGTGCAAATTTATAGGGTCAGCAAAGTTCAAATCTACCTGAACGAGAAGAATGATTTATAGATTTAGGTTTTGGGATGTTTATTTATTGGGGTGATCACTTTTGAGCCAATGGCTATCGTGTTGACACGATTGGCATTGATAAAGCCCCTCTTTTTGAATCAGAATAAGCTTTTCTTACAGTAAGTTTGCTCTTGGGTTATTATTCACAGATTGCATTGGTAAGGACGGGTATACCCAGATCACCGGTTGATTATTGTGCTTTCAAATAGTTGGCATAAGTTATTAATTTCTTATTTCCCGTGAATTTTTTATTTCTTTATGCTTTCAAATACAAACTTATTGGAAGCTTCAAAAAACGATAATAATGAAAACCTGGTCTCTCTCTTAAAGCAGGGCGATCACTGGGCATTTGAGAAAATTTATTTTGAATTTTTTGACGTTCTGTTTGCCTTGAGTTTCCAATATATTTTAGATAAAGAGGAAGCTAAAACAATCGTTCAGGATAGCTTTATGAAACTTTGGGAAGTGCGAGGGGAGCTCAAATCAGATACCAATATTCGAAATTATTTATACACGCTTACTAAAAACCGATCTCTTAATTATCTCAGGGATCAAAAAACAGCCTGGAAGCATTTGAATCAGTTACGAGAAATGGAATTTCATTATGCAGCTGAGTCTCTTTCACTAGTCACAGATAATTATTTTGAGTTTAAAGAGTTGCTGGATAAAGTAAATCAATCAATTGATTCCTTGCCAAAAGAGTTAAAAGAAGTTTTTATTCTATCTCGTTATGACGAGCTACGCTATCGAGAAATAGCCGAAAGACTTCAAATTAGCGAAAAGACAGTTGAAGCCCGTATGTCAAAAGCATTAAAAATTCTTCGTAACGATCTGAAAGATTATCTTCCTGTCATATACCTACTTACCGATATTATTAGAAACAGTTAAGTTTTTTCATAGGGTACCGCTGCAGTTGCGTGTTTAGTTTGTAAATACCTGAAAAGGGTATCTGAGTCTAAGAATGTGGTAATATTTAACAAACACGGTAAAAAGATGGATAGTACTGATTATTATAAAATACTTTCAGGTAGGGCTTCATCAGAAGAAAAAGAGGAGTTTTACCGATATCTTGGAAAAAATCCGCAAGAAGAAAAAGAGTTTTTAAAATTGAAGAATCTTTGGAACCTCCAAAAGATTGAAAGTGGAATTAACCACGAATTCGATAAAAAGCAACTTTTCGATGAATTTTGGAAAAAAGCAAATTCTGGTTCAACAACCAAGACGAAAAGATTACTGCACACTTGGGCGCGTTATGCTGCAATCATTGTCATCGCGTTGGTCACCGGATTTCTGGTTAGTAAATTGATTGATGTCAAATCTGGTGTTTCAACCAAGGAATTTTACTCTGAGAGCGCAAGCATTTCGAATATAGTCTTAGAAGATGGTTCGAAAATTACATTGAATGCTAATACCCGGTTGATAATTCATGAGTCTAAAAACACAGTTGAAGCTGAATTAAAAGGAGAGGGATATTTCGATATTGTCCATGATGAAAAAAGGGAATTTGTAGTGAAGATTAATGGACTTCAAATAAGGGATCTTGGCACAACCTTTAATATTTCTGCCTATCCTGATAATTCCATCTTTCGTGCTACTTTGTTGGATGGTGAAATTGACGTTTTGAGTCATGCTGGAAAATTAATAAAGAAACTGAATCCAAATGAAACATTTAGCTATAATCAGCTGGATAAAACTTATTCGCTGGAAAAGCTTGAATCGGAAATAGTTACTGGATGGAAGGAAAATAAGTTTGTATTTATTAATAAATCTTTGACAGAGATCTGTAAAGAAATTGAGCGCTGGTACGATGTTGAAATCAATATAGAAGATAAGGCGTTGGCAGGAGAAATCTATACAAGTGTTATTCAACGAACAACGACTGTTGGGCAGTTAATGGAAATGTTTGCGATTACTTCCGGTATTAACTATCGTATCAGTGAAAATGAAAAAGCAATAATCTATATAAACAAATAAAAAAAGTGCGTCTTGCAGGACGCACTTAAATGTTAAAAAACTGTCTGGTAAACAGTTTAATTGTTGAATTTTAACTTTCAAATTTATGAAAAAAAAGCGACTTGGTTTATGCCTTCATCGGCATAATCTGGAAAAAATTACACGCATGATGAAACTTACATTTAGTTTGCTTCTGATTTCTTTGGCAACAGTTGCAATGGATGCCGTGAGTCAGACAACAAAAATTGATCTGGTAGTCGAGAAAGCGACAATAGTGGAAATATTTCAGCAGATTGAAGAATCCAGTAATGTTGGTTTTTTCTTTAAAAACGAGCAACTTGATCTAACAAAAAAGTATTCAGTCAACTTTGAAAAAAAGACTGTTAATCAGATTCTGGATCAGCTTTTGGGAGATGAATATTCTTACAAGTATTTGGGAAAGAATATTGTAATTACACCGAAAATAGGACAAAATGATGCTATGGTACAACAAATGTCCATTTCCGGTAAAGTAACTGACTCTACAGGAGCGCCATTGCCGGGAGTTACTGTAGTCCAAAAAGGTACTACCAATGGAACAATTACCGATTTTGAAGGTAACTATAGTATTTCAAATGTTCCTGAGGATGGTACATTAGTTTTCTCATTTGTTGGTATGAAAGTTCAGGAAATTCCTGTAACTGGGGAAAACAACATTAATGTAGTTTTGGCTGAAGAGGCTATTGGTCTTGAAGAAGTAGTTGCTGTTGGATATGGTGTGCAAAATAAGCGAGCATTAGCTTCTTCAATTTCAAAAATTTCGTCTGATGAAATTGCAGGTTCTACAACCGCAAATACAGTTGATCAAGCTTTACAAGGCAGGATATCCGGAGTTCAGGTAGTAGAAACATCCGGAGAGCCTGGGGCTGCAAGTGTTGTTCGAATTAGAGGTAATAATTCACTAAGTGGAAGCAACGAACCTCTTTACGTAATTGATGGCATGCCTATGCCTTCGTACAGGGAAGCTTCCTCTTCATTTGGCGGTTCGAGTGAGCTTAATGGATTATATGGTATAAATCCTGCTGATATAGAGAGTGTCGAGGTGTTAAAAGATGCATCGGCTACTTCGATTTATGGTTCTCGGGGAGCAAATGGAGTAATTCTTATCACCACTAAGAAAGGTAAGCTGGGGGACAGTAAAATTGAGTTTACAAATAAAACAACTTTTGGGAATCTGTTACAGCCCTTCTCTGTGATGAATAGCAAACAGTATGCTGAAATAACAAATGAAGTATATTCACTTAATGGGCAAAATGAACCATTTGGAAATCTTGATACGCTCAGGAATACAACTAATTGGATTGATGCAATCACTCGTCAAAGCATGAAGCAGGATATATCACTGAGTGCATCAGGAGGCAACAAAAAAACAGCATATTATATTTCGGCTAATTATTTGAAAGATAAGGGGGTATTGCTTTATTCTGATAACGAGAAAGCTAGTGTTAGAGCCAATGTAAATAGTGTTGTAAAAAAATGGTACACCGTAAATTTTCAGATCAATACGGTCACACAGTCTAGTAATAGAGCAATAACCAGTTCGCATGAATGGCCAGACAATGGAGGTAGTTTTCTAGATGCTTTAAGGGCTACTCCCGTAAATGCTTTAGATTATTTAGGGCCAAATGATGCAGGTATACCAAACTATTCCGGGTATTGGTTTGCAAATCCATATAATGAACTTAAATCTAAAACGGATATTACAAAAAATGATTTTTTATCTTTTAATATTGAGAATCTGTTTACTCTTACAGATGGCCTAAAACTGTCAGTTAATGCTGGAAATTCAAAGAGTCAATCAAGGCGTCAGGTTTATTTCCCGGTCAGCACAGCTATTGGACACAATAGTAATGGATCAGGTAGTAACTCGCTAAGCAACAATACTAGCTTTAATTTGAATTCCTATTTGATATATGATGTGAATTTTAATGAATCACATAAGGTTAATGCAACGCTTGGAGCAGAATATAATAAGCAAATATTAGAGACCTTAAGTACTTCATCAAGTGGATATGATATTCCTTATTTTGGTATAAATAATATTGGAAGTGCTAAAAATCAAAGTATTGGATCCTATAAGGAAGATCGAATTATTCAATCGGCATTTGGTCGATTAAATTATTCGTATAAAGGAAAATACAATTTAAACTCTTCAATAAGAGTCGATGGAGCCTCCGCATTTGCCGAAAATAAGAAATATGCACTATTTCCTTCAGTGGCATTGGCGTGGAATATGCAA
Source organism: Sunxiuqinia sp. A32 (assembly GCF_052690465.1). Classification (NCBI taxonomy): domain Bacteria; kingdom Pseudomonadati; phylum Bacteroidota; class Bacteroidia; order Marinilabiliales; family Prolixibacteraceae; genus Sunxiuqinia; species Sunxiuqinia sp. A32. The sequence continues at coordinate 266,487 of NZ_JBQYLI010000007.1, read as the reverse complement.
GAAGAGAATTTTATGAAATCTAACTCATTTTTTGACAGAACAAAGGTGCGTATTTCCTATGGCGAGACTGGTAGTCAGGCTATTTCACCCTATTCATCACTCGCTAAATTTGGTTATGCATTCTATCAAATTGGTAATTCAGGTTCTGTTGTCACAAGTCTCTATCCAACAAGTCTTGGGAATTCAAATTTATCATGGGAAAGAACTAAACAGTTGAATTCCGGACTTGATTTAAGTTTTTTCAATAATAGAGTAGATCTTACTTTCGACTATTATATAAAAACGACGGAGAATTTACTCCAGTCAAGGCAACTTCCACAACAGTCCGGCTACGGTTCTATTATAGACAATTATGGGAATATGCGAAATAAAGGAGTTGAATTGAATATTCAAGCAAGAGTAGTTAACAAGAGGGATTTTAAATACAGCACATCTCTGAATATTTCACATAATAAAACCATTTTGTTGGATTTAGGAGATAAAACTTCATCTGATTATGTTTCGGTTGGGGGTAATTTATTAGCAGGTGTATCCGGAATTCTAACACCAGGAGAAGAAATAGGTATATTTTATGGATATAAAGTCATAGGTCTTGCTCAAATAGGAGATTTTGATTCAGAAGGAAAACCAACTTACGCTTTTCCTAGCGGCACTAATTCATACCAAATCCCGGGGACATGGAAATTCGAGGATGTAGATGGAGATGAAGAAATTAATTCTTTCGACCGTCAGATTCTTGGAAAGTCGTCTCCTGATTTTGTCTTCGGGTGGTCAAATGACATTACATGGAAACGGTTCAATTTAAATTTCTTGGTTAATGGATCAGTAGGTAACGATGTCCTTAATCTAACAAGATTCTATACCAATAGTGGTATTTTGAGCATGGCAGGTGTTGTTTTTAATCAGTCGGAGCAGTGGTATAATAATCGATGGACCCTAAGTAACCAACACAATAATCCGTTGTATCCTGGGACACAAAAGGGGATTTCTGCTACTGATATAAATTCAACAATGCTTGAGGACGGTAGTTACGTCAGACTTAAATATGTGACTTTATCTTACACTTTACCTGATTATAAGTTTTTGAAGAATCCCAGAATATTTATATCGGGAACCAACATATTTACTATTACAAAATATTCGGGATCCAATCCTGATGTAAGTGGTTTTGGTCAGTCACTTTTGCAACAAGGAATTGACTACGGTACCTATCCTACACATCGTGATTTTACTATTGGACTTTCTCTGACATTCTAGAAACTCTTAACATTTAAAATGATGAAACTAAAAATAACATATTTAGCTGTATTATTTATTACAACAGTTTTTTTGCAATCATGTGAAGAAAATCTCGTTGAAAAACCATACTCTTCGCTATCTGCAGTAAGTGTATATGATAGCGAAGACAATTTGTTGAAAGCTACATACGGAGTTTATCAAAGTTATACAGGAACAAATTTTTGGGCACCTTTCTCTCGGTTTCTAATATCAGAATCAGGCAATAAATATTGCGCAATGGGTATTTTTGGAGATGGCCTAATAACTCCTTATTATAAATTTGCTCAAACGCCAACCAATAGCGGATGGGCAGCTCAGGTATGGGCAGGTCTTTTTTCCACAATTTCAAGAGCTAATTCAGTGATAAGTAATGCTAATGACGCAGTTTCTGATGAAGCGGTAGCAAATATTTACATCGCTGAAGCAAAATTTTTAAGGGCATATGCATATTTTGTTCTGGTAAGAAATTTTGGAGGTGTTCCTATAATAAATAAGGATATTACTTCTCTTGCCGAAACTGATTTGATATACGGAGCAAGAGCTTCCGTTGAAGAAACATATAATTTTATTGTTGGTGACCTAGAATTTGCAGAAACACATCTTCCTGATAAATGGATTGGACCTGATTTAGGTAGAATTTCAGCGGGTACTGCAAAGGCGATGTTAGGTAAAGTGTATTTAACGATGGCTGGCAAACCTTTGAGCAAAACTGAGTACTTTCAAAAAGTAGTTGACAAGTTGGAAGAAGTTTATGGATCAGCTAATGAAGATAAATACGGATTTGGGTTAGAGGATAATTTTTTTGATATTTTTTCATTGGACAACGAAAGAAACAAAGAATTAATTCTCTCTTTTGGCTATTTTTATAATTCTTCGTACACTTATGGAAGTATCTTCCCATTCTTTTTATTTCCAAGAGGACTTGTCAATGGCGATGAGCAGACGTTCTATGGATTAACAGACGATTTTTATAATTTGTTTGAGCAAGGTGATACTCGAAGAGATGTGACCATGATAGATCGATATGTATTTACTGGTGCATCTGGCTCAGATGGTGCGAACCCGGGAGATAGTATAATATATAATACTTCGCGCAAACAATATATTATAAAAGGAACAGATCAAGCATTTGGTAACGCTGCCGTAAAGTGTGGAAGGGCATACGGAAAGCTGGATCGTACTGCACGTATTAGCGGGGCTGGCCCATGGGGATATCAAAATGATGTGATAGAGCTCCGCTATGCAGATGTTGTTCTTTGCTTGGCTGAAGCTTTAGTAGAAATAGGTCAAGAATCCCAAGCACTTCCGTTAATTAACAGAATTAGGGATAGAGCAGGTGCAAGTATTTATGCGACTTTACCAACAGATATGCGTTCGGCAGTGCGATTAGAAAGAAGATTGGAACTTACAGGTGAGTTTACAACTGTATACGATATTAGGCGCTGGGGTACGTTACAAGATGAGATTGCCGCGATGGTTCCAGACCAATTTTTAGATAATGTTGTTCCTACTTACTCAGAAAAACTGGAACTCTATCCAATACCACAGACTCAAATTGATGCAAACGAAAATTTGCTTCAAAATCCAGGCTATTAATTTATAATAAATGAGAGGTTGATGTCTAAATTAATGAAGATATCATCCTCTTCATTTTTTTATTGTACCGTCAAATTTCAATATTTCTCTGGGACTAGGGGCTTTTTCAAAAATCAATACTCGCATAAATAGTAATTAAAACTCACGAAAGTTTTAATGTAATAATACAGACGTTTAATTTAACTTCCAGGTCTTTCTTTCATTCAGTTTGAACCCTAAAATTTAAAATATTGAATATTAATTAGTCGTATGTGGCTGTTGGTCAATGTCATGTGTGATTTTGCTTGTTTTATCCCATGGTATTACAGGATGCCCTATCTTTTTGTTATTCGGATATTAGACAGATAGCTTATATGACTGACTTTATTTCTTTATAAAAGATTTAATGAGCCCAAAAACGTACAATAAAATATTTTAAAAATGTATAAATATCACTACTTCGCCTTTACTTTATTATTCATCCGTTGAGTAAATAATCGTTTAGCGGGGAAAACATAATGGCGAGCCTTTTATGCTTGAGCATTAATCCTATAAAGTTCCATGAAGAATTTATTTTTGATCATACTACTTTTATCAATTTCTATGTATGGGAATTGTAGAATTCTTAAAAAGAAAATCCCGGATAAGCTAGTAGTACTTACCTTTGATGACGCTGTTGCAAGCCATTATTCTATTGTTGCTCCCTTTTTAAAACAGTACGGATATGGAGCAACATTTTTTGTGTGTGAATTTCCTCCAAATTTTAAAGATAGCACAAGATATTTGAATTGGAGACAGATAAAGCAACTTGATGAGATGGGATTTGAGATTGCAAATCACACTCGCAATCATCCACTTTTATCTCGTTTAAATTCAAAGCAAATTTTGGATCAGTTAGAATATATTAAGAAAAAGTGTGACTCTATGAATATAATGAAGCCTGTTACTTTTGCCTATCCAGCCTATGATCTGAGTCAGCAGGTATTGGAGATATTAATGGAAAAAGAATATTCATTTGCCCGAGTTGGGGGAGACCGACCATATAATCCTTTGGCAGATAATCCGCTGTTAATTCCCAGTTGGTCGATGAATACCAATAATAAAGAACAAATATACAAAGCCTTAAAGGAAGCTAAAAATGGTAAGATTGTGGTTCTGACCATTCATGGTGTACCTGATGTTGAACATCCCTGGGTTAATACATCTCCTGAACTGTTTAAGGAATACATGCAATACTTGTATGAAAATCACTATAAGGTAATATCGCTAAGAGATTTAAATCAGTATGTTAATGCACGAGAAGCTTTGAAGAAAATATCTTTGGACTTTAATAATGTGCTACCAAACTAATCATGTATTAGTGATTTTTTAGACATCAATAAATCAGTATTTATAAATAAGTTAATTAATAGACTCTTTGAAGAAATTAGGTTTTTTCAAAAAAATTTATCGAAAACAAAGAAGCAACCAGTCTGCGACCTGATTTTATGGTGCTTGTTTATCCTGTCGTTTCTATGCAGAATGGATTAACTCACAGTAGTTCACGCGAGGCACTTCTAGGCGTTAACCCGGATGCTGAATTAGTGAATCTCTTTTTTAATGAAAATCAGGTTACAGAAAATACTCCACTTACGTTTTTAACACATGCAGAAGACGATGATTTGGTTCCTGTTGAAAACAGCATTCGTTCCTATGAAGCATTAAAGCAAATAATGTTTCAGTGGATATGCATTTATTCTAGAAAGTTAAACACGGGTATCCGATTGAACCTGTTGCTTCCAATTGGTTGCAATATATTTTATAAATAGATGGGAGCAGCAACTTCCTAATTGAGCAGGGACGAATTATCTCTCTGCTGTTGCGAATTTGTTATCCGAATTTTAGCTTTAAGCTGAAAATTTTGTCCATTCCTAGTTTTGACAATACTGGTTTCAAATTGATGTGAGTGCAGGGGCTGATTTATGGCAATGTTTTGATAGAGGATTAATAAAAGTCTCACACTTTGTGAGAGCTTAATGGTTTGTCCTCAGAATTTAAGAGTGTTGCACGTAAGCACACCTCCATTTGCATAGAATGACCCCATTTTTATGCTAAGCAACATAAGAATTGCTAGGAGCGACCCCTCAAATAGCCGGAGCGGCCTCAAAAACATGTTGAGCATACATATTTTTGTCCAGAGCGACCTCTAAAATGCCAAAAGCAAGCTTACTTTACTGTTTTTTGATAAATAGAAAGGTAAAATTGATTAGCTTCATGAAACAGTAGCAGAGATAATCCGTTTGGGCAGATTAATCTTTCTGGATGACGAAGCTCAGTTTCTTGAAAAACTAGGTGTCATGGTACGCTCATAGATCACTTTAAGTCCGTCTCTGTTTTGATGATGAGGGGTACTTGTCGTTTGTGACGACGCTACGCAACAGGTTTTTAATTAGTTTAGATACCCTCTATCTCGAAAAACAACGCATGCATAGGTGGATCTCAATGGTTGCCGGGGCAAGTTTTGACTGATCTAATGCATTTTTAGCTGTTTTATGTTAATAGGTAAATTTCTGAGCCGTTTTCTGCATTTAAAAAGCAGGACGGCCTTCTTTTAATAAATGAATTCAGTTATCTCTACAGGTATGTGTATTTGCTAAAGTGTAATTTATCAAGTAGACAAACTTGTGAAAAATCATCTGGAAGAATTCGTATAGATGTATTCTTGATTGGTTAGTGAATCATATCTTATTTTTTAAGAAAAATGACCTGATTTTGAAGACATAAGTTGTCAGAATTGTTCTTTTTGACTGAAAAATTTTACTTTTGGCTCTTCATTTTTGGGGGCAGAAGATTTACAGGGAAGTAAAAATAAGTTTCAGGATGGGGGTATAGATGGAATCTTATACAGCTGACAAATTTATTGAAGTCTATAATACATACTATAAGAAGTCGTTCTTATTTGTGAAATCTTATGTGCATGATGATTTTATTGCGGAAGATATTGTTTCTGAGTCGTTAATAAAGCTATGGAAAAGATTGAGGAAAGATGATTTGGAGCGAATAGAACCTTTTTTATTTACCATTCTAAGAAATAGTTCTCTTGATCATCTGAAGCACGAAGCAGTCAAAATGGTTGCTCACAATTCGATAAAAGAACAACTCGTCCGTGAATTAGATACTCGTATTTCAATGCTGGAATCTTTTGATTCAGAAGCGATTTTCTCTTCCGAAATAACAACCATTATTCGCGAGACATTGTCCGAAATGTCTGAAAAAACCCGACGCGTTTTTGAAATGAGCAGATTCGAATATATGTCGAATAAAGAAATTGCGAAAGAATTGGGGATTTCTGTTAAAGGTGTGGATTATCATATTGCCCAGTCAATGAAACAATTAAGGGTTTCATTGAAAGAATACTTGCCAGTTATTACCTTCTTAATTTAGATTCTTACCGATCATTTTTCAACTGAATTCAAAATTTGAATTTTTTTGATTTTTTTATCCATTGCAGCACTTTGCTTATGTTCAGGATGTTAGGTGTTTGGTTGGAATAGGAGTCAGTAATTGTTTGTGAAAAATTATAAGACTTCCACTAGTGATGAAAGCATTAAAGGCGTTTTATTCCTGACTGGTTTTCATTATTATCTAAACTTACCTAATTATCATGAGCAAGTTAAAAACCCTGTTAATTCTTTCTTTTGTGGTCTGTTTCATTGGTGGCTATGCACAGACTAAAACGGTGTATATGGTTGCAGATGCACATCTTGATACGCAATGGGACTGGACCGTTGAAACGACTATCGACGAGTATGTAAAAAACACCTTAACCCAGAATTTTGCATTATTTGAGAAATATCCCAATTACATATTCAATTTTGAAGGTGCGATCAAATATATGTGGGCAAAGGAATACTATCCTGATCTTTATGAAAGATTAAAAGGTTATGTTGCAAGTGGACAATGGAATATTTGTGGTAGCTCATTGGATGCAAATGATGTAATTGTTCCATCTGCTGAATCGTTAATCCGAAATATTTTAATTGGCCAAACCTTTTATAAACGGGAGTTTGGTGTTAAAAGTAACGATATTTTTCTCCCTGACTGTTTTGGGTTCGGTTACACTTTACCAACAGTAGCTGCGCACTGCGGATTACTCGGATTTTCTACTCAAAAACTAAGCTGGGGGGGAGTTGTCACGCCATTCAAGTTAGGAGTATGGCAGGGCGTTGATGGTTCAAAGATCATGGCAGCGCCATCCGGCGGTGCATATGTTTACGGCTTTTCTGAAGATTTAAGCTACAATGGTGAGTTAATGAATTGGGCAAATGAAGTTGGTGACCAGACTGGGCATTATGATGCATTCCGTTATTTTGGAGTGGGAGACCGTGGAGGAGCTCCAACCAGCGAGACTGTTAGTTGGCTTGAAAAGAGTTTGGTTGGTGATGGACCATTAAATGTAGAATGTGTCACATCGGATTATCTGTTTAAGAAATATTCCCCTGAAAGCAATCCGGAGTTTCCTGTTTACGATGGTGAACTGCTGATGACCACGCACGGTACCGGATGCTACACTTCACAAACGATGATGAAAAGGTGGAACCGTAAAAATGAACTGCTGGCAGATGCTGCTGAGAAAAGTTCCGTTATAGCTGATTGGATGGGTGGATTGTCGTATCAATACGAAACATTGAATAATGCCTGGATAAAATTGCTATGGCATCAATTTCATGATGATTTGACAGGAACAAGTGTTCCAAAAGCATATACATACTCCTGGAACGACGAGGTTATTGTTCAGAACATGTTTTCTAATGTTTTGAGTAATGCTGTTGGTGCCGGAGTTCGCTCACTTGACACTCAAGTTGAGGGAACTCCAATTGTTGTTTACAATCCGCTTGCGATTGATCGGGAAGATGTTGTGGAAGTCGAACTTCCTTTATCTGAAAAGTCTGATTACATAAGTGTCTTTGATAAGGATGGAAAAGAACTACCAGCTCAGGTAATTTCATCGGATGAAAATTCCATAAAATTTATATTCACCGCGAAAGTCCAGTCATTGGGCTACGAGGTATATGATGTTCGTCCATCATCCGCAGCTCCTGAGGTGAGTGATGATATGAAGATTACGGAAAATACGCTTGAGAATTCAGTCTACAAAGTAATGATCGATGGGAATGGTGATGTAAGTTCAATCATTGATAAAATGAATGGGAATAAAGAGCTTTTAGCAGCACCAATTCGGTTGGCTTTGTTTTATAATATGTCAACTTCCTGGCCCTCATGGGAAATTTATTACACCACGATAAATGGTAATCCAAAATCATATATTGATGGAACTCCGGAAATAAATATCGTAGAAAACGGACCCGTACGGATCTCTCTGAAAATTAAGAGAGAAAAGGAAGGTTCAACTTTCATTCAATATATTCGGTTGACAAATTCTGGTTCCAATAGCCGTATTGATTTTGAAAATGACGTAGATTGGCAATCAGGGAAAACGTTGTTAAAAGCTGTTTTTCCTCTTGCGGTTAGTAATCCCGAGGCTACTTATGATTTGGGCATTGGTGCTATCAAGCGACCAAATAATACAAGCAAGCAATACGAAGTGCCCGCTCAGCAATGGGCCGATATCACAGCCCCAGATGATTCGTATGGTGTGTCTATTTTAAATGATTGCAAGTATGGATGGGATAAACCATCAAATAACACACTTCGTTTGAGTTTGATTCATACACCTGGAATTACAGATCGATATACCTATCAAGGAAGTCAGGATTTGGGGAATAATAAATTCACCTTTTCAGTTTATGGGCACAGTAATAGTTGCTTTGAAGCTGGTTCGACCACGGAGGCATCAAAATTAAATCAGCCATTACTTGCCTTTGCAACAACGAAGCATGAAGGAGATTTGGGAAAAAGTTTTTCAATGGTGAAGGTTGATTCACCCCAAGTGGCCTTGAAAGCATTTAAAAGAGCTGAGAACAATGATGATTATGTCGTTCGGTTTTATGAAACGCAAGGTGAGACTGCATCGAATGTGAAAGTTAAATTTGCCAGCAAAATTATTTCTGCAAAAGAGCTTAATGGTATTGAGGAGGAGATAGGCTCAGTCGACTTTTCTGATAGTACTCTGACAATTAATATGACCGCCTTTCAGCCAAAAACATACAGCGTGCAATTGGCGCCTCCAGTGAAAACGATGTCAGCACCAAACTCTAAATCTGTGGAGTTGGATTTTAATGCGGATGTGATAACCACTCAGGAAAATATGCAGGATGGAAATTTTGATTCTGAGACAAATTCTTATGCCGCTGAATTGATTCCTGAAATCATTGAAGTTGATGGAATAAACTTTGAAATCGGCTCAAAAGAAGATGGTGCTAAAAATGCTGTCCGTTGTGATGGTAGCACAATTACTCTTCCATCTCACGAGGGATATAAAAAGCTTTACTTGTTAGCTGCATCGTCAAATACCGATGGTTCTGAAGCTAGCTTTTATGTTGATGGGACACCTTATGATGTGAATGTTGAATACTATTCAAACAATATTGGTCAGGCAACGCAATACAGCATTTTGGCTCCGGATACGACCATCAGATCAAATTATTTCAAAAAGGAAAATATTGCTTGGACAGGTACTCATAGGCACAACGGGGATTCAAATAAAGATGAAGCCTATGTGTTTACATACATGTTTAAATATTGCCTTGAAATTCCAGAATCAGCGGGAGAACTTGTTTTGCCTGATGACGAAGAGCTTGCCTTGTTTGCAGTAAGTTTGTCGGATAATGAAAATGATGATACATTTCCTGTGACCGAATTAGTAGATATTCAGAAAAAAGATTCAATAAGGCCACCAGTTGTGCCGGTTTATTGTGGTGATAATTTATCCAATGGAAAATCGGCTGTTGCTTCCGGGCAAACTGGCGATCATGAAAGAGCTGACTTGGCCTGTGATGGTGATGATGAAACGAAGTGGTGTCAGGTGTATTCTGGTGCTAAATGGTTGGAAGTTGATTTGGGACAGGAAATGGAGATTTGTGAATGGAGAATTCGTCATGCAGGAATTGAAAATACAGGATATATCACAAAGGATTTTAAACTTCAACGTAAAGACGGAAATAGCTGGATTGATGTTGATGTTGTTACCGGTAATACCTTAAATACAACAGATCGAAAAATTAGTCCGGTTTCGGCAAGGTATGTCAGATTGTATATTACAAATTCTGGAAGTGATGATGCCGCCAGAATTTATGGTTTTCAGGTGTTTGGTGGTATAACTACAGGACTGGATTTACAAAAAAAAAGTTCTTCCAATAAAGCCTCAATAAAGGTTTATCCAAATCCGGTAACCTCTGATTCTATGGGAATAGAACTTACTGGATTTGGTGATAAAAATGTAGATGTTTCTATTACCAGCCTTAGTGGTAAAAGGGTTTATCAATCAAATTTCACAAATGCACCACACCTTGAAATCAACAAATGTAACTTCATTGATGCTGGAGTTTATATTGTAATGGTAAGTGGAGAAACGGATAACGCGAGATCTAAAGTGGTTTTTGCAAACTAATAATAAAGGATTCTTTATTAGTTCAATATTGTCACTAGTTCTATCTACGAGATGTAATTTTTTTTAATGTTTTAAGTTGCAGCATATCAGTGGTGTGTCTGTTAATGCATGAAGCCTGTTATTTATTTTTTAGTGAAATGTTAAAAAAATACAAAAAATCCACTAGTGATGTTTAGATGGCAATCGTCTTATATCTGATTAGCCAGATTTTAATCTTTGGAAGGCCTGTTAATTTTAATATAGAAAACGAACGTTTTGAATGATCATTTATTAGCCAGATACATCGCAGGAGATGTGTCGGAAGAAGAAAAAATATTAATTGCTGAGTGGTTGGACGAAAGTCCAAATAACTTAAAGGAATTAATGGCATTGCGAAAAGCTTATGATATTTCTCTGTGCCACTCAGACAGTGTACATCATGATTTAAAATCATCCGCTACCAGAAAGAAGACCTTTTCTGTTCGGAGAATTTCTATCGAAGTACTTAAGGTTGCTGCCGTCTTGTTAGTTGCCTTTGGTGTATATCGCTTTTTCACTCCGGAAAACGGAGGAGAAGATTCAATGGCTATGCACACAATTGAAGTTCCGGTCGGACAGCATGCAGAGCTTACATTGGCTGATGGAACTAAGGTTTGGTTAAATACAAAAACCAAATTGACCTTTCCTGAAGCTTTTGATTCGGACAAACGCGTGGTTATTCTTGATGGTGAAGGCTATTTTGATGTAGCAAAGAATGCAGAAAGACCATTCTTCGTAAAAACAAAAAAGTACAGTGTTAAAGTGCTTGGTACCGAGTTTAATGTACGAGCCTATGATGATAATGGATACTTCGAAACTTCGTTGATGGAGGGCTCTGTTGAAGTGCTTAAAACGAATGAAGACAGAGGTGTGAAAATAAGGCCGAGTGAACGAATTTATTTGTCTGACGACAAATTAAATATTGGTCCAATATTAGATTACAAGCAGTTTAATTGGAAGGAAGGACTCATTTGCTTTGACGATGAGTCTTTTAATGAAATTATGAAGAAGCTTGAGTTATACTTTGATGTTCAGATATCCGTCAATAATTCGGTATCTCATAATTATTCGTGTACTGGAAAATTTAGAACTACAGATGGTGTGGAACACATCTTAAAAGTACTTCAGTTACGGAATGATTTTAATTATAAGTATGTCGAGAGTGAGAAGAAAATTATTATTGAGTAGAGTAAAACCCAAAACCGAATTTAAAAACCCAAAATTTCCATTTATTGAATGAAAGATAACACGATATAAAAAAACCGATAAGTGCGCCAACACCTACCGGTTATATAGTCAATACCCTATTTCCCATTTTCTAAAATAAGTATTAACCACTTTGAAGGACAAATTTATGAAAAATTATTTGTGCGAAGAATTTTATGATCTAACTTATCGACTGATTCGTAGGATGAAAGTAACATGTTTATTGCTTGTGCTTTTTGTATCCGGCGTTTTCGCGACTAATGTGAGCTCACAGGTCTCGAAGGTTTCATTGGATATGAAAAATGTTTCGATCGCTAAAGTGATCGATGAAATTGAAAATCAAACAGACTATCTGTTTGTATACAATGCTTCTGAAATCGACGTAAAGCGCGAGGTTTCAGTTGGTGTAAAAGACAAGGCAGTTGCTGCTGTTTTATTGGATGTGTTTGGCAAAACTGATATAGTTTATGCGATGGAAGGAACAAGCATCATGTTGATGTCTAAACCTTCAACAACACAACAAACCAATAAAGTGTCAGGTAAAGTTTCGGATGTTGACGGTAAGCCTCTTCCCGGAGTTACAATTACCGTGTTGGGTACATCAAAAGGTGTGATTACCGATGACGACGGTTCTTATTCCATTGAAGTTGATCCAGGTAGTAAACTGGTATTTTCTTTTATTGGGATGGAAAGCCAGGTTATTGATGTCGTTAACTCAAACACCGTCAATGTAACCTTGAGTGATAAAACACAGGAGCTTGACGACATTACTGTTGTTGCTTTTGGTAAGCAGAAGAAAGAAAGCGTTATTGCTTCTATTTCAACTGTGAAACCTTCGGAGTTAAAAATTCCGGCGAGTAACCTGACAACGGCTTTGGCGGGTCGTATGCCCGGAATTATTTCGTACCAACGAAGTGGTGAGCCTGGAAAAGACAACGCGGAGTTCTTCGTACGCGGTGTAACTACTTTCGGGTACAAAAAGTCACCCCTAATCCTTATCGATGGGATTGAATTGTCTACCACTGATCTTGCACGCCTGCAACCGGATGATATTGCTAGCTTTTCGATTATGAAAGATGCGACAGCTACAGCCTTGTATGGTGCGCGTGGAGCAAATGGTGTTATCCTGGTTACTACCAAGGAAGGTACGGAAGGACCTGCGAGATTAAATATACGGTATGAAAAATCAGTATCTACACCTACTCAAATGGTGGATATTGCAGATCCAATTACCTATATGCAAATGCACAATGAAGCAATTTTAACCAGAGATCCTCTTGGTGGACGTGCTTATTCATTGGAAAAAATAAAAATGACACAGCAGCCGGGAAGAAACGAATATGCGTATCCTGCAGTTGATTGGTTCGATGAAATGTTTAGCAATCACGCGATCAATGACCGTTTAAACTTTAACTTAAGCGGTGGTGGAAAAGTGGCAAGATACTACCTGGCTAGTACCGTTAATACCGATAATGGTATTTTGAAAGTAGACAAACGAAACGATTTCAATAATAACGTAAAGTTTAATCGCATTTCACTTCGTTCAAATGTAAACATCAATGTAACTAAAACTACAGAGATGGTTGTTCGTTTTAACGGAAACTTTGATGATTACAACGGACCTATTGACGGTGGTGAAACATTGTTTAGAAAAGCTTTACAAACAAACCCGGTATTGTATCCAAGATATTATGCACCTGATGCAGAAAACGAATTTTCACAGCATATTCTATTCGGGAACACAGGACAGTATGGCGACTATCTAAATCCATATGCTGATATGGTAAAAGGATATAAAGATGAAAGCCGCAGTAATATATTGGCAAGTGTTGAGTTGAAACAAGACTTGGATTTTATTACTGAAGGACTATCTGTACGAGCGATGGGTAATACAACTCGCGAATCTTTTTTCAGTGTGAACCGGGCATATAACCCATTTTATTATTCGTTGGCGAATTATGATGCCGGGATTGATAAATATGCATTAGCTGAATTAAATCCTGATGGAGGTACTGAGTATCTTCAGTATAATGAAGGAGACAAATCAATTAAAACTTCGTTTTATTTTGAGGGAGCAGCTAACTACCAAAGAACATATAACGAAAAGCATATCGTAAGTGGTATGTTGGTTGCAATTATGCGTGAGTTAAAGCTTGCCAATGCCGGTAGCTTGCAAAAATCATTGCCATACCGTAATATCGGTCTTTCAGGTCGTTTTACTTATGCATACGACAGCCGTTACTTTGCTGAGTTAAACTTTGGTTACAATGGATCTGAACGTTTTGCTGCGAAAGAGAGATTTGGCTTTTTCCCATCAATGGGGATTGGTTGGATCATGTCGAACGAAGAATTTTGGAAACCATTAAGCAATGTATTTACCAAATTTAAACTAAAAGCTACTCACGGTTTAGTTGGTAACGATGCTATTGGTAGTGAAGATGACCGCTTCTTCTACATCTCTCAGGTGAACATGAATAATGGTGGTTTGGGAACTGTTTTTGGACAGAATTATGGTGAATACATTCCTGGTATTAGTATTGACCGTTATAGCAATGACCAAATTTCGTGGGAAAAAGCTCGTATGACAGATATCGGACTTGAAATTGGTTTATTCGATAAATTAGAGATTCAAGCTGATTATTTTTACGAATATCGCTCAAATATCCTGATGAACAGATCTCAGGTTCCTTCTTCAATGGGATTGCAGGTTCCTTTAAGAGCAAATATTGGAGAGGCTTCTTCTCATGGATTTGAAGCATCTGTTGACTTTCAGCATAACTTCACAAATGATTTTTGGATTATGGGCCGTGGTAACGTGACTTATGCAACCAGTAAATTTGAAGTGTATGAAGAATTGGATTATGTAGGCGCTGGATTACCATGGAGATCAAGAGTTGGTCAGTCTTTAAATCAACCTTATGGTTTTATTGCTGAACGTTTGTTTGTTGATGAAGCAGATATTGCTAATTCTCCGGTGCAAACTTTTGGTGAATATATGGCGGGTGATATTAAGTACAAAGATATTAACGATGATGGTCGGATTGATTACAATGATATGGTGCCAATTGGTTACCCAACCGATCCGGAAATAATTTATGGTTTTGGTGCTTCTGCCGGTTATAAAGGATTCGATTTTTCTTTCTTCTTCCAAGGGTCAGCAAGGTCTTCATTCTTTATTGACACCTATAAAACATCTCCATTTATTGATATTAATGATCAGTCACAAAGTGGTGAATGGAATAGCAAAATTGGAAACAATGCTTTGTTGCAAGTATGGGCAGATGATCACTGGTCAGAAGATAATAGGAATTTATATGCTGCGTGGCCTCGCTTGTCTGACCAGATTGTCGATAACAACCGTCAGACAAGTACATGGTTTATGCAGAATGGTGCTTTCCTAAGGTTAAAATCAGTAGAACTTGGTTATACAGTTCCGGAAAATAAACTATCGGAGAAAGTTGGAATTTCTTCTATGCGTTTCTATTTAAGTGGAACCAACTTGTTAACCTTTAGTGGTTTTAAACTATGGGATGTTGAAATGGGAGGTAATGGTTTAGGTTACCCAATTCAACGCGTATTTAACCTTGGTGTAAACGTTAATTTTTAAAACAGAGCTATGAAAAGATATATACTAATTATACTCGTATTTTATATTGCCGCGTGCGACTCCTATTTGGATATAGTCCCCGACAATGTAGCAACTATCGAACTTGCTTTTAACACCAGAGCATCGGCTGAAAAATACCTGGCCACCTGCTATAGTTATATTCCTGAACATGCAAATCCTGAACAAAATTTTCCATTGGTTGCAGGAGACGAAATATGGTATTATGCTGAGAATGACTTTTACATGAATAACGAAACAAGCTTGCGCTTGGCAAAAGGCATGCAAAATGCACAAAGTCCTTACCTGAACTATTGGGAAGGTGGAAGAGGTGCTTATAACATGTTCGTGAGTATTCGTGATTGTAATATATTTTTGGAAAGTATCAGAGATATTCCAGGCCTCGATTTAAACGAGAAAAACAGATGGATCGCAGAAGTGAAAACACTGAAGGCTTATTTCCATTTTTGGTTAATGAGAATGTATGGTCCAATTCCAATTGTTGATAAAAACATTGCAGTTGATGCAAGTTCTGAAGAGACATATGTGGTGCGTAGGCCGGTGGATGAAGTGGTCGAATACATCGTCTCTCTTTTGGATGAAGCAATTGACAGTGAAGCTTTACCTGAGAATATTAAATTTATTCATACTGAGAATGGTCGAATCACTTTACCCGCAGCAAAAGCAATTAAAGCAAAAGTATTAATGCTTGCAGCAAGTCCATTATTTAATGGGAATACTGATTATGCCGGATATAGTGATGCAGATGGCAATGAGTTGATTAATACAACTTTTAGCCCAGAAAAATGGGTTGCAGCAAAAGACGCGTGTTTGGATGCGATCTTAACTGCTGAAAGTGCTGGACATGCCTTATATTCATTCACTGATTTATTACCAATTGGTGAAATTACTCCTGAAGTAAGACATGAACTTACTATGCGTGCAACGATTACCGACCGTTTTAATTCTGAACTGATTTTTGGAGTTGGTGATAATTGGACAACAGCTCTTCAAAACTGGTGTCAACCTCGGTGGACAGGAGATCACAATGCTCAGTTTAATTACACTAAAAAATCACATGCCCCAACGCTAAATATGGTTGAGGATTTCTACACCGTAAATGGTGTGCCAATTGATGAAGATGCTAGCTGGGATTACAATGATCGCTACAACACCGTTCTAGTTCAGGATGAAATAGCAGAAGACCATAAATACAAAATTCAGAATTATTATACGACTGCTAAGTTACACACATATCGTGAGCCACGCTTTTATGCTTCTGTTGGATTTGATGGTGGGAAATGGTTCTCTATGGAAACCGAAGATGTAGAGGAGATTCCATACCTGAATGCAAAACTAGGTCAGTTCTCTGGGAAAAGCGGATTTGAAATTTATTCGATTACAGGATATTTCACCAAAAAACTGGTTAATTATGAGAATGTAATTACTGAGAATACTCAAACTGTTGAGCCATATACTTTCCCAATTATTCGATTGAGTGATTTATACCTAATGTATGCTGAGGCTTTAAATGAGGTGAAAAGCAGTCCGGATGAAGAAGTATATGAATATATTCAGCGTGTACGTCACAAGGCTGGTTTGGATATAGGTTCTGATTTGGTATCTACCTGGGCACAATACTCTAAATACCCAAATAAGCCAACTACTCAAGAGGGAATGCGTGATATTATTAGACACGAAAGACTTGTTGAATTAGCTTTTGAAGGGCATCGCTACTGGGATTTACGTCGATGGAAATTAGCGGGTGACTATTTCAATAAGCCAATACGCGGTTGGAATATCTTCTCAGGAGAAACAAAAGATTTTTATCAGGTTAAAAATATCTACTATCGCGATTTCCTTGTGAAAGATTATTTGTGGCCAATCAGTCAGGATGAAATGCTTCGTAACCCGAATCTGGTTCAAAGTCCTGGATGGTAGTCTTATAAAACAGACACGAATTATTTCAGTCAATTAATATTTAGCAAAAATGAAATCAGCCTTGATAACACGGCACACACACAGAAATAAAACAATCAGGTGAGTTCCATTTTGCAATTAAATACAAATTATAAACACATGAAATATCATATATTAATATCAATGTTGATTGGGATCGTACTTTTCTACGGATGTAAAGAAGAGTCACACAATCCTTATGGTTCCGATGGGATTGCTCCTGGAAAAGTGAGCATTTCTGAAGTGGTTAATATACCGGGAGGAGCAGTTATTTATTATAATCCTCCAACAGATGCAGATTTATTATACGTAAAAGCACTTTTTACGGATAATAATGGAAAAGAACGTGAAGTGAAAGCTTCTTCGGTTATTGATTCTTTACTTATTGAAGGAATCGGTGAAGTTGGTGATTATACAGTCGGAGTTTTTGCAGTTGACAGAGGTGAGAATACTTCCGAAGCAACAAATGTAACTATTACACCGCTTGAACCTCCGGTTATTCAAATACTTCCAACTGTAACCGGAGAAGTTGATTACGGTGGTATCAAAGTTTCATATGAAAATCCACTGGAAGCTGAAGTTTCTTTAAATGTAATGGTTTATGATTCTATTCAGGATAAATTAGTTTACCGAGAATCATTCTTTACCAGTCAGCCATCTGGGGCATACAGTTTCCGCGGTTATGAAAGTAAAAAGACACGTTTTGGTGTATATATTGAGGATCGTTGGGGAAATCAATCAGATTTGACGTACTTCGAGGTAACCCCAATTCCTGATGAATTCCTTGATAAAGCTTTATTCTCTGTATTCAAAATTAGTGGTGACACCAGTTTTGATGAGTATGGATTTAGCGCGAGTCAAATGTGGGATGGACAGTGGAACAGTCAATGGAATTGTGGACACACTAATTTTATTCCATTACCTCATCACTTGACAATTGATCTTGGCACAACAGCGAAACTAAGTCGATTTAAATTATATCAACGTACAGGTAGTGAGCTATACAAGCACGGAAATCCAAAGCATTTTAAAATATTTGGAACCTTGGATATTAACGATCTGCCTCCATATGATGCGAATAACCCAAATGCCGGTTGGACTTTATTGAAGGATTGTTATTCATTTAAACCTTCCGGACTTCCAATTGGACAGACGAATACTGAGGATCTTGAATTCCAGACTAAAGGTGAAGATTTTGAATTTGATGTTGATAATCTGGTTGAAGTGCGATATATCAGAATTGAAAATATTGCAACCTGGGGAGAGCAAACTGTTTCTGTAATCGGAGAACTTTCCTTCTGGGGTGAAATCACTCAAGAAGAGTTGTAATGGAACCCATTGAGGTTTGATTTTTAATTTTAAAAATAACGTATTATGCAAACAAGATATTTAAATATATTTTTATTCGTTGGGATAATTCTAGTCACCACATTTGGTTGTAGTGATATGGATTCCATTCACGAAGAATACCTGCAAGGGGAAAAAATTTATGCAGGGAAATTAGATTCTGTTAAAGTATTGAATGGATACAAAAGGGTTAAAATCATCGGTTTTACCCGGTTTCTTGGAAATTCAAATGAATGTACTGTTTCCTGGGAAGATCAATCCCAAACGTTTGCGATTGATAAAGATGGAAGTGAAACGTTCGAAATGATCGTAGATAGTCTTGATGAAAGAAGCTATGAGTTTTCAATTTTTACAACCGATGATCTGGGGAATGAATCAATTATGCAAACCGTCAGAGGACGCGCTGTTGGTGATATCTTTAAATCAACACAAAAAACAAGACGGATTACAACAATTGAGCCAGAAGGTGAAGAAACCTTAGTATATTGGGCTGATCAGGCAGAGTCTGAATTTGTAATTTTCACTGAGTTGAAATATGAGAACAACAACGATGAAATGACCACGGTTATTGTAAACGCTGAAGATTCTCAAACTAAACTTGAAAATTGGAAGCCATTAGGTAATATGGAAATTTCATCAGCTGTAATTTCCGGTGAACTTGGTTTTGATACCATTTATCTGGATGTAACTGAAAGACTTCTTCCAGAGCCTCCATACAGTGAGCTAAATAAAAATTACCATTCTTTGGTATGGATGCCAAGTGATTTACCTGGTACTTCTAATAATGAGCCAAACCAGTACTTATTCGATGGCATTGGTTGGATTGGTGATCGCGAAAGTTATCACTCTGGCGATAACACAGGGGGTACACCAGCTCATATAACAATTGACTTAGGTGTTAAAGCAGTCGTTCGCAAAGTCGAAGTTGGAATGAGAGTCGGTTACACAGGGAATAACCCGGTTGAAGTCGAATTATGGGGAATTGACGACATTACAAATGCTGAAACAAGCGGTAGTGATGAAGCTGAATTCGTGGCTAAAGGATGGACGAAACTTAATCGTTCACGTGTTGATTCCAAACAAGAGAGTTTTACAATTGATTTACCTGTTGGACCAAGCGTACGTTATATAAGGTATCGTTGTCTCGAAACCGAAACTGGAAATGAGAGAGCACACCAAATTACTGAATTGACTTTCTGGGGACAAGATATTGAACCAATCGAATTGGATAAGTCTCTACATAATTTGATGCACATGCCAAGTGATCTACCTGGAACTACCAATAATGAGCCAAACCAATATTTATTTGACAATGTTGGTTGGGTTGGTGACGGTGGAAGTTATCACTCAGGTGATAATACAGGCGGTACACCTGCACATATTACCATTGACTTAGGAGTAATTACTCATGTCGCCAGAGTCGATTTGGGATTAAGAGATCCAAATAATTATTCGGGAAATAACCCTGTTTTAGTTGAATTTTGGGGAATAATGGATATTACTGATGCTGAAACAAGTTCAAGTGATGCAGAAGAGTTTGAGGCTAAAGGCTGGCAATTACTTTACCGTGCTCCGGTAGATTCAAAAGTGCAAACTTTAGAATTAGATATCCCAGAAGGACCTGAAGTACGTTATGTGAGATATCGTTGTCTTCAAACAGAAACCGGAAACGAGAAAGCGCATCAGCTTACTGAAATGACGTTTTATGGTTTAGGAACAAGATCAATTGATTAGTAGTTAGATAGAGAAAAGGTATTGGTATACTTTTCCCGCTTTATAAAAGAGCTTCAATTTATTTGAAGCTCTTTTTCTATTTTATAGCTTAGCTTGAAAGTTTTGTTTTAGAGAATCATTTCATCGATTAGAAATTTTTCATATTTTTATATGTTCAAACATATGAACAAATGAAATTACAGATAGATCATAAAAGTCCGATACCATTACATGCTCAAGTTGAAAATCTTCTAAGAGAGATGATTGAGATGCCGGAATATAAAGACGGTGCTTTTTTACCTAAAGAAATCGACCTGGCAAAACGACTTGGAATCTCAAGAAATACCTTAAGACAAGCTACCAATAAACTGGAATACGAAGGACTTCTCATTAGGAAAAAAGGCATCGGGACAAAAGTTGCTCAAAAATTGGTTACCACACATTTGAACCACTGGCATAGTTTTACTCAGGAAATGAATGAAAGTGGTATCAATTTTAAGAATTATTTACTTTCTGTTGAATGGATGAAGGTTGATGAAAAAATTTCGTCTTTTTTTGAAATCGAAATAGGAACAGAAGTGTTGCGTCTTAGTAGGCTTCGTGGCGATGACGAAGGACCTTTTGTCTATTTTGAAAGTTATTTCCATCCCAGAATTGGATTAACCGGCAATGAAAACTTTTCGCGGCCTCTATATGAATTATTAGAGGAAGATTTTAACATTGTTCCATCACTGTCAAGGGAGAATATTAAAGCCAGGGCTGCATCTCAAATTACAGCTAAACGATTGGAAATTGAACAAGGTGATCCGGTACTTATGAGGGAACGTTTTGTATTCGATCCCGGAGACCGTCCACTGGAGTATAATATTGGCTTTTATAAAGCCGATAAATTCACTTATTCTATTGATATAAAACGCTAACAATAAGAGAAATTTACACCACTAAACTAACATGTTATGAAAAATTATTTGTTACTGCTTTTCTCCATTTTGATTTTAACTTCCTGCCAAAATGAAGCCGACAAGCTGAAGCAGGAATTAGCTCAAAAATTTGATAATAATGAGTCTATTTCGTACACCAAAGAGCGAGCTCTGGAAATTATAAAAACCGGATTTAATGCCGGAGACGGTTATCGTGAAGTTTGGATTCGCGATTACAATACTTTTATTGACCTGGCCGCAGAAGCATATCCTTCAGACGAGCTAAAAGAAAATTTGTTGGTGTTTTTTCGAATGCAGGGAGATGATGGAAACATCATTGACGGTTTTACACCCCGCGAGGACACGGTTATCAGATATGATTTTATATACTGCGATTTGGAACCACGCTATGCGGGCCATAAAAACAGCGTTGAAACTGACCAGGAAAGTTCCCTTGTTCAAGCGGTCTATAAATATATAAAGGCGACCAATGATCAGTCAATATTGGATGAAGTCATCGGAGGTAAATCAGTTTTAGAAAGACTTGAATGGTCGATGGACTATCTGCTTGAGCAACGTTACGCCGAAAAATATGGTTTAATATGGGGAGCAACTACTGCCGACTGGGGAGATGTTCAACCGGAACACGGTTGGGGAGTTGATTTGGATGAAAATACACATCGGGCGATAGATATATATGACAATGCGATGATGATTATCGCATTGAAAAATTTAATTGAAATTGCTCCTCAAACGAAAGATAAGTGGGAGCCGATTTGTAATGAGTTGGCTGCAAATACCAGAAAATACTTGTGGGATGAGGAAAACCAAAAGTTTATACCTCACATTTATTTGAATGGTTCTCCTTTTCCCGAAGATTTTAATGAAAGTGAAATCTATTATTTTGGCGGGACCGCAATTGCCATTGAAGCCGGAATCCTAACCAGAGCAGAAATTAAAACATCGATAGATGAAATGGTTTTAAGAGTAAAAGAAGCAGGTGCTCCATCTATTGGGTTAACACTTTATCCGGTGTATCCTGAAGGCTTTTTTAAGAATCCGGGGATGTATCCATATGGGTATCAGAATGGGGGAGACTGGACCTGGTTTGGCGGAAGAATGATTCAACAATTAATAGCTAATGGCTTTTTGCAGGAAGCCTACGATCAACTTCTGCCCATGACGGAAAGAGTATTGAAAAATAAGGGATTCTATGAATGGTACTCTGTGAACAATGAGCCAAAAGGTTCAGGTACATTTCGTGGCTCTGCAGGCGTTTTATTTGTTGCAATAAAAATGTTTGAAGAAGTTCTGGATTAAAATTAGCTAAGCTTTCAATTTACCAATGTCTCTTAATCGTTAAGAAGGGACATTGGTGAATTATTTTAATTTTTCATTTTCTTATATTATTTATACTTTCAACGTTTAACTGATTGTTCACTTATGAATGAAGAGTATCTTTGATTGAACCTAAATACTATAATCCTACAAACTTATGAAATCCAATCTCCTAAAATCATTGAGTCTGTTAACTGTCATTGGGGGCAGTTTTGTTTCGTGCAGTCAGCAAAGCACTGAGAAGAAACCTGAGAAGCCCAATATTCTGTATATCATGAGTGATGACCATGCATTTCAGGCTATTAGCGCTTATGGTCATAATCTAAATAAAACGCCAAACATTGATCGCATAGCTACTGAAGGAGCTATATTTACTAAAGGTTTTGTAACAAATTCAATCTGTGCGCCCAGTCGTGCCGTGATGCTTACAGGAAAACACAGTTTTGTTAACGGAAAAGTGGATAATATGCAACCGTTTAACTGGGATCAAGAAAATTTCCCAAAAATTCTTCGCAGGAATGGTTATCAAACAGCAATGATCGGTAAAATTCATTTGGATGGACTTCCTCAGGGCTTCGACTTTTCCATGGTCTTAAAAGGACAAGGAAATTATTACAATCCGGACTTTCTGGTCAATGGTGAAATGAAAAGAATGGAAGGTTATTGCACCGAAATTGTCACTGAAACAGCTCTGGATTGGCTGAAAAATAAGCGTGATCAGGAAAAACCATTCTGTATGCTGTATCACCAAAAAGCACCACACCGAAATTGGAAGCCTGCCCCAAAATACCTGACTTTGTATGATGATACCACCTTTACCCCACCAGCAACTTTCTTTGATGATTATGAAGGAAGAGGTACGGCAGCCAAAGAGCAGGAAATGAAAGTGGATGGGCATGCCGGCTGGGGACATGATTTTAAAATGAGGACAGATCCGGATGGAAATCCGACTGGCTTCGCAAGAGAATTGGAACGCTTAAATGATGAACAAAGAGAGCAATGGTTGGCCGCTTATACGCCCAAGAATGAGGCAATGAAAGCTGCAAAACTCAAAGGTAAAGAACTTGCCATATGGAAATATAATCGCTATATCAAAGATTATTTACGCACCATCAAATCAGTGGATGATGGAGTTGGAGAGGTATTGGACTATCTGGAAGAAGCCGGTTTGGCAGAAAATACAATCGTAGTGTACACATCTGATCAGGGATTTTATCTTGGCGAGCATGGCTGGTTTGACAAACGATTTATGTATGAGGAATCATTTCGTACTCCGATATTAATGAAGTATCCAAAGGAAATTAAACCAGGAACTGTTGTTGATGAATTAATTCAAAATCTAGATTTCGCTCCAACATTCCTTGATTACGCAGGTCTTGACATTCCCGATGATATGCAGGGTAAGTCGTTTCGGAAGATTGTGAGTGGAGAAAGCTCAGAGTGGAGAGACGCAATATATTACACATATTATGAATACCCATCTGTCCATATGGTGAAACGTCACTATGGAGTAAGGACAGATCGATATAAATTAATGCATTTCTACTATGATATTGATGAATGGGAAATGTATGATTTGGAAGAAGATCCAAATGAAATGCATAGCGTTTATGATGATCCGGCATATGCAGATGTACAAAAAATGATGCACGAACGTTTGGCTGAAATGAGAGCAAAGTATGGAGATTCTGATGAAAATGATCAACATTTTCTGAAAGAATACCTGGATGCAATTGCAAAAAGAAAGTAGAATAACTTCTTGAAATAACGGGAAAATGAGGTTTTCTCCTCTATAAAATGGAGGAAGACCTCATTTTTTTTGATACGGGAACTATTATATGGTACCGCTGGTTCTGACCAAGCTAGTATTTCCCGGTTATGGTGCTGTCTCGTTTTTCTGAAGACTAATTTTAGTCAGTATTTTTTCTTATTTTTCGAGTACGAAAATCTTTTTGAATGGTACAATTCTCTAAAATTAATTCGGAATCAGAAGTTCCTAAGTACAAGCAGGTTGAAGATATGATTGTTTCAGATATTGAGGCAGGTATTTTTAAACAAGGCCAGCGAATTCCTTCAATTAATGAAACAAGTGAGGAGTTACTTCTATCGCGTGATACTGTTGAAAAAGCATATGTACATTTGAAAAAGAAAGGAGTTCTTTCCTCAGTTAGGGGGAAAGGGTACTATGTGAAGAAAACCAACGTAGGCAAAAAAATAAAAATCGGACTGGTTTTTAATAAGTTGAGTAATTATAAAAGAAGTTTGTATTCTTCATTCGTTCAAACACTTGGGGGCAAGGCCAGTGTCGACGTATTCATCTATCATTATGATATTCTTGAATTTGAGCAAATTATTGAAAGCAATCAGTCTCAATATGACTATCTGGTCATTCTTCCACATTTTCGAAATGAGCATGCTGACGTTGCAACGGTTATTAAAAAAATTCCTCGTGAAAAAGTATTAATCATCGACAAGAATCTTCCTGAATTACACAATTACCCGGTTGTGTATCAGGAGTATGATAAAGATATTCAGCAAGCACTGGGAGAGGCATTGGGTCTTTTAAAGAACTATAAACGCTTGAATTTAGTGTTTCCTCAGGAAGAATTTTATTCTCCATACATCACCCGGGGATTTCAAATATTTTGCCAGGTTAATAATTTTGAATTTGAAATTCTCGATTCATTGAAGGGTGACGAAATAGTTAAGAACGAAGCTTATATCGTAATATCTGATAATAATCTGTATGATCTGATTAAAAATATTAAGCTCAAGGGATGGACACCTGGAAAGGATATTGGGATTGTTTCTTATAATGAGACACCCGTGAAGGAATTACTTTGTGACGGTATTTCTACCATTTCGACCAATCACGACCAAATTGGAAAATTGGCAGCTGAGATGATCCTAAACAATGATTTTAAACGAATTAAAAGTCCATTTGAATTCATTAGACGCTCTTCATTATAGAATGAAAGCTGGTGTAAACTACGAACGTTTAAAACAATTTTAATCTATTTGAAAGCGTTTGTAAAATTCAATATAACTTGTTTCCGGATTTAAAGTTATTGGATAATTGATCAAGATTAGTATATTGTGATGTTTTAGTTAAAATTGAGATGAAAAGTTTGGTTGAGAAAAATACTGAAACGTATGATCTTACGGGCATAACTATTTTAGTTGCCGAAGATGAACAATACAATTTTATATACCTGAGAGAATTGTTATCTGATTATAAGGCCAATATTATTAGGGCTGCAAATGGTCTGCATGCAATAAAACTTTGTGAGGAAAATCAGGATATTGACGTTGTACTGATGGATATTCGAATGCCGGTGATGGACGGATATGAGTCAACAAAAAAAATCAAAGAATTCAGACCAGAATTACCAATCATAGCACAAACTGCATTTGCGATGGAATCCGATCGGAAAAGAGCCTTGGTTGAGGGATGTGATGATTATATCTCAAAACCAATTCGTAAAAATATTCTGGTAAAAAAGATCTACAACATTGTAAATCGAAACTCTTAAATCTTCATATTTTATAGTTTCAGATATCATACCTGCAAATTATACATTAGCTAATCCCTTATAATATGTATTTTCGTGGAAATTACATTTTTAAAGATGAAAAGTTTTCTCCTTCTTATTGCCCTTGTTTTATTTATTCACCCTTTGGTAAAGGCCACAACACTTGATTCTACATCGATAGCATTGGTCGTTATTGATACGAAAGGTATTGCTATTCAAGATGAACCGAAGATACCGGCTACTATGAAAATATTTTACCGTGGTGAAGGTAAAATGAATCGAATGACCGATATTCCTGTATATGAGGGAAATATTGGCATCGAAATAAGAGGTAGCTTTTCAGCTACTCTACCTCAAAAATCATATGGGATTGAAACAAAAGACGCTTTAGGGAATGCATTCAATATTTCGCTGCTGGGTTTGCCTACTGAAAATGACTGGATACTGCTAGCCAATTACAATGATAAAACATTTGTAAGGGCACCCTTAGCATACAATTTATTTCAGGAAATGGGACACTGGGCTTCTCATTCCTTTCATTGCGAGGTTATTTTAAATGGAGAATATAGAGGGATCTATACTTTGCAGGAAAAAATTAAGCGTGATAAAAACCGGGTTGATATTGAGAAAATAGACAAGATAGATGATACTGGTGGATATATCTTCAAACATGACAATAATTCAAAAGGAGACCTAAATTGGAATAGCGATTACGGGGTTAATTTTATTTATGTGTATCCTAAGCCCGAAGATATAACCTATGAACAGAAAGAATACCTGAGAAACTATATAAGTAGCTTCGAAAAAGTATTGAGCAGCAATTCATTTGCCGATCCACTTACAGGCTACTCTGCTTATATTGATGTTACTTCATTTTACGATTATTTTATTATTGGGGAGTTATCCCGTAATGTTGATGCTTATAAAAAAAGTTCTTTTTTTGATAAAGACAATAGAGCAGTTGGCGGTTTAATTCACGCCGGACCGGTATGGGATTTAGATTGGGCGATGAAAGACCTGTATGATGGCTCATCTACTTGTTTTTGTAGAAATACCGATGGATCGGGCTGGGCCTACATAGTTGAGGATTGTGGATGGGGAGGAACACCTGCTTCGTGGATGTCCCGATTGTTGCAAGACCCAACATTTGCCAATAATTTGCATCATCGGTATTTTGAACTACGTAAGAATGTGCTTAGCCGTGATAATATTTTTTCTTACATTGATTCAGTGCGTCATACGTTGAATATTCCACAGCAACGGCATTATGAAACCTGGCCCATATTAGGTGAACGTGTTGGTGCTCCTGAAATAGGGACTTTGCCAGATACTTATTATGGAGAGTTGGATAAGTTGAAGCACTGGCTCGATCTTCGATTAATCTGGCTCGATGAAAATATGTTAGGTAGTGAACCAACCTCTGTTTCTGAAATAAAAGAATCTTCATTCAGAGTATTTCCAAATCCTTGCCACGATATTTTATACGTTGAATCTACTCAAAGCATTGCAAGTATTGCTATATATGGAATTGATGGAACGATGCGAATTAATTCATTGAATGTTAACTCTCCCTCCATGTCGCTTAATTTGAGCCAATTGACCAATGGTTTGTACCTTGTGAAAATTCAATTTTCCAGTGGCGAAATACAAAACACAAAATTAGTTATTGAGTAGCGTTTTGTATGGCATGGTTTTGATCCTTAAATTGGGAATTTAACTTAAAGAGTCCTATTCGTTTGTTGCTACTCCCATAAGAAGTATGACCGTATTTGGTGTCTCGCCGGTTAGCCGTTTATCGGCTTAGCGGATTGCTGACCTTAAAGCTGTATCAATAGTCTCAAGTCAGGTCATCCTGAATTTATTTCAAGATCTAATAAGCATAGGACAGGGATCCCGAAACAAGTTCGGGATGACGAATACTGAAGGTACCATGACTATTGGCAGACCTCCGAAAAGGAAATCATTTATAAGCTTTCCAAATTAGTTAATCATAAAAATACTTAATGATTGATTTTGTAAATTGGGTGAAATTTAGAAAATTAATAATATTAGAAACTTTAAGAACACCTGATAAGATACTTGCAATAGAAATTTGAGCCGCATACTTCTATAGGTGTTATCGATAAAATAGAAAAAATCTAATATTTTTGACTTTAACATACGTTAGCGGTTACTAAACGTTCACTTATTACGAACATTACAAAATAATAGCTTTGAAAAAGATGGACATCATTAAAGAATATTTACCACATTTATTCATTGGACTTGGAATGCTGTTCTCATTCATTGGTGGTGTCTTAATATTTGTAAGGACAAATGATTTTAATGAAAAAATAAAAAGCCAGGCTATTTTAAACCAAAAATTGACTATTGAAAATAAAAAACTAATAACTGACAATATTCAAATGACTTCTTTAAACGGAGAATTGATAAAGAAGAATTTAGAATTATCGGAACAAAACATTGAGCTAACGAATCAGCTTAATTTGCAATCTGAGAGTATAAGTTCAAATATAACTGGTGGAGACAGCTACTGCTGTATTGAGTTTTCAGATCTTAATGGAGACCAAAACGTAATTTTACTTATCAATAAAGGAGAATATACAGTGCATAATATCCATGCACAATTTGTTGATTTGGATGAAATTGAAATTATAAATCCAACAATTGATTATTTCAGAAAGAATTCTTTTCATCTGACGGAATTACATCCCAAAACAGCCAAGCTACTTGGACAATACGATTTAAGTGAAAAAATTGATGAGGCAAATTTTAATTTCAGATATAATGCGATGAATGGAGCCTTTAATCAAAAATTGAAGTTTAGAAAACAAGATAACCATTGGTTTACAGCTACTCAGATAAAAAAGGGTGATTCAATTTTATATGAAAGAATTGATGAAGGATTCCCTTTTAAAAATGAACGTGAAGATATATGGGGAAAAATAAAGAGACAGATATAAATCCCATATTTGAATGGGCTGTATGGTGCCATCTCGAATCCGTGTCAAATTATGAACTTCTGCTCTTAAGGGGGCATTTAGTTTTAGAAAAAGTTCTTGAAAGTTTGCTTATGTATAAAAAAATTGAAAACTGTTCTAATTATTCATTTCATAGAAAAGTATGCATTTTTGAAAAGTTGAATATTGCTAATAAGCAGAAACAAGTCTTTGTTGCTGATTCATTGAAGAGAATAAATCAAATGAGAAACGAACTTGCTCATGAGTTTGACTTTAATGTAAAAAGTGGTGATTTGGATAAATGGTCTGAGCTTATTCTTGATAATTTGAATGGGACAAAATGGACAAAATATACATCTAGAATTAAAGTGGTACATTCATTTTCTGTGCTTTCATTGAATATCTTAGATTTTAAAAATGAATAAAGACAATTGCTAATAAATTGCATTGCGGGTGCATTTTCTTTGCTCATTACTTGATTGACCTCCTAGTTCCGTTGTTCTATTTAGCTAAAGAAACTAAGCCTGATTTTATTTAAACAAGACAATCTTCCAGTTCAGCCCAGAGATTTGGCGGTTCTGCATTTCATTTTTTCTATTGGTTCGTCATTGAGCTTATTTTGGTGCAATCAATGTTTAACCAAAGTAAAATGATATGAAAACAAAAGCTTTATCAATTGCAGTAATAATGGTGTCCTTAATTAGGGGCTTAAGAGAGAATAATGTGAGTTGGGGAAATGAATTTATTTCTCATTCAAATGAGTTTTCAGAATCAATAAATAACCAGTAAGTTTAAAACTATGAAAACACGTGGCATTAAAGATTTATACTTACCCCAAGGAATTGCAAAGCATGTAAAGTTTGTTCTTTTTTGTGCTGCATTTACTCCTGTTTGGGGATTAGTAATTAAAGCAGAACTGAATAGTGATTTCCTTGTAAATACATTCATTGTTATGTGTATCGTAATTGAGCTTGTTTCCTTGATATCTGATAAAATCTTAAAATTCGATACCGGTTCCTCACATAAAGCAACTACCTGGAAAGATATTATTCGGATCTATCTTTTTCGTTTGGTGTTGTTTTATTTAGCTGCAATTGCTACCACAATACTGGTTGTATTAAGCTATTTGTTTTTATCTCATTTATTGCGGGGGTATGAAATCCCACCTCTGGACTGGTTCTTGACTATTTTTCTGGTCACCTTAAAGACAACAGCCATCGGATTTATATTTGCAACACCCATGTTTTTCTTTGTGCCCTGGCAACAATCCTTAAAAAGGGAGTTCGAGCTTCGGGAACAAAACCTCATTTTCCAAAATGAAACCTTAAAGAACCAGGTAAACCCCCATTTCTTGTTCAATAGTTTGAATACATTAACTTCCCTGATAAACAATGAGGTTGATATAGCAAACCAGTTTGTTGGGAAGTTATCGCTTATTTATCGTTATATCCTTGAAAATTCAACCAAAACAAAGATTGCGTTGAAAGATGAAATAGACTTTATAAGGGATTATTTTTACATGCATCAAATAAGAAGCCAGGGAAAAATTGACCTTAATATTGATATCAAGGAGAATGAATATGTGCATGAAATATTGCCGGTATCCTTACAGCTTTTGGTTGAAAATGCCATTAAACACAACATGGCAACTGCCGAAAAACCATTGGTAATTCATATTTACCTGGAAGATGGATATATTGTGGTTGATAATAATAGACAGAAAATGGCCACTCAAATCGTTTCAACAAAAATAGGGCTTAATAACCTGAACGAACGAGTACGGTTGATCACGGGCAAAGAAATTATTATTTCAGAATCGGAAGAAAAATTTATAGTTAAAGTACCATTAATTGCATGAATGTTTTAGTTGTAGAAAATGAGAACCCGGCAGTTGAAGGTCTGGTAGGCCTTTTAAAAAGCATTGATCCCGATATAAATGTTATCGGGATTACTCAGTCTGTGGAGTCAACCATAAATTGGTTTCAGGGCCATGCCGATCCTGACTTAATATTTATGGATATTCAGCTTGATGACGGGCTCTGTTTTGAGTTGTTTGAAACAATGAAAATTGATATACCTGTTATTTTCACAACAGCTTACAATGAATTTATGCTCTCGGCATTTAAGGTTAATAGTGTGGATTACTTGTTAAAACCCATTGAAGAAGTTAGTTTGCGCCGAGCTATCGAAAAGTTTAAGTCTATTCATTACAATGCTTCAATAAATAATGACGTAATAAAGCAATTGTTGAATGAACTAAACAAGGGATATAAAAATCGTTTTCTGATTAAAGTGGGCGATCGTTATAAATCAATACCGGATAAGGAAATTGCTTGTTTTTACATTTTGGAACGAGCCACATTTCTAAGAACAGTGGCGGATAAAGATTATGCAATCGACTATTCTCTCGATAATTTACA
The DNA here is from genome assembly GCF_052690465.1 of Sunxiuqinia sp. A32. Lineage (NCBI taxonomy): Bacteria > Pseudomonadati > Bacteroidota > Bacteroidia > Marinilabiliales > Prolixibacteraceae > Sunxiuqinia > Sunxiuqinia sp. A32. Next base: position 235,067 of record NZ_JBQYLI010000007.1, on the reverse strand, counting down.
GGAAATAATTAATCCTGATAAATTTTTCAGAATCAATAGAAACAGCATTGTTAATATTAACGAAATAAATGATATACTGGGCTATTCGTCAAGTAGGTTGAAAATTAGACTGAAGAGCGCCAAGCCCATTTATGATTTAATTGTGAGCAGGGAAAAAGTAAGGGAATTTAAACGATGGATTGATAAATAAAGATATAAAGCCTGCAAATAATATCGTATGAAGATAATAGCCGTTAATAAAGCTATTTAAAGTCTGCTCAATTGACAATAGGTGCTAACATTAACACATATTCCCCAAAATATTCGTAGATCAAATACCACAATTCGGTGATAAAGGTTTCCGGTTTGTTGATTGAATTTTCGTGAAATTGGTGGTTGGTATAAGTTTGTGTCGAACAATTATATCAAAGTCATGAAAACACAAAAACTACCAAGCATGGGAATTATTTTAATGAGGCTGATGGCTCTGTTTTTAGTAACGAGCCCTGCCTGTAGCGAGAGTTCTAATTTGGATTCAGACGAACTGGATAAAAACCAACAAATTCAGGAGAACTTACCGGGAGTTGACGGTTACCCAATTGTAGGAACTAATCAAACATCCTTTTATGGACTAGATACCGAGATTAATATGCAATCGGTGGGTGATGATTTCTACGGGCAAAATGCCAATTATCCGGGCAATCAACCTAGTTATGTAGACAATGGTGATGGTACCATTACCGATATGGTAACCGGCTTGATGTGGAGCAAAAGTTCGGATTTAAACGGAGATGGGAAGATCAATTACGATGATAAGTTAACCCAAAGTGAGGCTGTTTCGAACGCCTCTTCGTTTGGCTTGGCGGATTATGACGATTGGCGTTTACCATCCATCAAAGAACTTTACTCGCTGATTCTTTTTAGTGGGGAAGACCCCAGCGGCATCATGGGCTATGCTTCTGATCTGGTTCCATTTATTGACACTAACTATTTTAATTATGCTTATGGGGACGAGTCGGCCGGTGAACGCATCATCGATTCGCAATTTGCAACCACCAGCCTCGATGTGGGCGATTCTAATTTTGGCGGTGGCAATCTGATGTTTGGTGTCAACTTTGCCGATGGACGAATTAAAGGTTACCCAACAGGAACAAACCCGATGAAACCGGAGGGCAAAAAGTTTTACGTGTTTTACGTTCGGGGAAATGAAGAATACGGTAAAAACGATTTTGTCGATAATAACGACGGAACCATTACCGATCAGGCAACCGGCTTGATGTGGATGAAAGATGATTCAGATGAGGGAATGAGCTGGGATGTTGCATTAAAATATGCAGAAAGTAAAGAGTTTGCTGACTACTCAGATTGGCGCTTGCCAAGTGTAAAGGAGTTGCAAAGTATTGTTGATTATTCTCGGGCACCGGGAGCGACCAACTCCGCAGCAATTGATCCACTGATCAACTGCACTGAAATTACCAACGAAGCCGGTCAAAGAGATTATCCTTATTTCTGGTCGGGGACTACCCATGCAAATCACCAGGGACATGGTGGTGGAGCTTATGTCTCATTTGGAAGAGCCATGGGATATTTCAACGGGCAATGGCAGGATGTGCATGGTGCAGGAGCTCAACGCAGTGATCCAAAGGTTGGCGATCCAGGCGACTATCCATACGGACATGGTCCCCAAGGCGATGCCATTCGCATATCTAATTTCGTGCGGTTAGTTCGCAATGCAAAATAAAATCAATCAATAAATATCAAAAAGGAATATCATGAAACGATTAGCAAATATTTTCACAATTATAATAGTATTGACTTCATTATCCGTTCAATTGAAAGCACAGCAGCCAGATCAAAGACCACCGCGTATGCTTCCGGGTACCTTACACCTGGTTGAAATGATGAAGCATTTGGCAGTTGATCTTAACCTTTCGGAAGATCAGAGCAAACAGTTTAAAGAAATCAGCACAGCTCATGTTAAAGACTTTCAACAGTTGCTTGAGAAAGGAAGGAAATTGCATGATCAACAACGTGCGGAAATGGATGCCTTAAAGGAAAAGTTTGAAGGAGAAGTACTTTCTATTCTTACAAAGGAACAACAGGCTATGTTTCAAAAACAGCATAACCGGGACAGACATGCGAAATGCAAAAAGAAGCAGCGATTCAATGAACAGTAGCGGTTAAATCTCTTAATTATAATATGCGTATAATGATTTGTTATCCACACTATTTTAGGAGGGGATTGAAATGAAAATTAGAACTACTTACTATCTGATTTTGGGATTTTTGCTGGTTTTTGCCTGTAAAGAAGATCCGGTTATTGATGATTCAGAACTAGATGCTCCTGAAGAAATTTCAACTCCTGACTGGAGTGAATCGACACATTCCAACTCAACGGATCCGAACTATGAAATTGTCTTTGAACAAGATGTGGTCTTACGGTTTGATATCAAAATTGATCCGGAAGATTGGCAAACAATGCAGAATGATTTGTCTCAAAATCTATCTTCCGGAGGTGCCCCCGTTGGTCCTCCAGCAAGCGGTCCTGGTATGGGAATAAGTTCTTTCGATCCGGTGTGGGGCCCTTGTTCTGTGCTTTTCAATGACACAGAATGGTATAAGGTCGGAATTCGTTATAAGGGAAATTCAAGTTTGCGTTCATCTTACCGGGCGGGAATTAATAAGCTTTCTTTCAAAATCGACTTTGATCAATTTGAAGATGAATATCCGGCAATAAAGAACCAACGTTTTTACGGTTTTAAACAACTGAATCTGAAAAATAACTTTGAAGATCGATCGATGATGAGAGAGAAAGTGGCCTCTGATCTTTTTCTCGATTTTGGAATAGCATCGCCTCAAACAGCGTTTTGTGTGGTATATGTTGATCATGGTTCAGGTGCTCAATATTATGGCGTTTATACACTGGTTGAGGAGGTGGATGATACCGTTTTGGAAAACCAGTTTGGCGATGATTCGGGTAATCTGTATAAGCCAGATGGAGGTGCTGCCAGCTTTGCAATTGGTACTTTTAATGAATCACAAATGGAAAAGAAAAACAATGAGGATGAGGGAGATTATTCTGACGTGTTTGCTTTGTATACAGCATTAAACAGCTCTACCAGAACATCCGATTTAGAGCGTTGGAAAAACGATTTGAATACAGTTTTTGACGTCACTGTCTTCTTTAAATGGTTGGCTGCTAATAATGCAATGCAAAACTGGGATACATATGGGAAAATGACTCACAACTTCTATTTGTATAACAATCCGGAAAACAACCTTCTTTACTGGATTCCATGGGATAATAATGAAGCTCTGCAAGATGGGAAACAAGGTGGGGCACTTAGTTTATCTTTAAACGAAGTGGGCAATGGCTGGCCGCTTATTCGTTACCTGGTGGATGTACCGGAATATAAGCAGCAGTATGAGAAGTATCTGAAGCAGTTTGTGGATGAAGTGTTTGTTCCTTCAACGATGAATGCTATTTATTCAGGTTATTTTGAGCTGTTAAAACAGTATGTTTACGAGGAACAACCTAACTATACTTTTTTGTCGGGTGATGCAGATTTTGATGCAGCCGTAGGTCAGTTGAAGAATCATGTGCAGGCACGCACAGAGGAAGTCGTCGGCTATCTCGAATAAAAGCACAGGAAAATTCTATATTTGTAATTATGCAAAACCAAGCAAGGTCTAAATCAATTCACGCAGCTGAGAATTTAATTTTAATCATCTTTTGGCTGATTATCTTTTCGGCTCCGATTATTTTTATTGATGATTTCGCGTGGGAAAAGGTTTTTCACGATTGGCAACGACTGCTCCCTTTTCTAGTGTTGGCGCTAGCTAATCATTTTGTGCTGGTTCCCGTTTTCTTCTTACGGAAAAAGAAGCAGTGGTATTTTGTATTAGCTTTTTTTACACTGGTTTCTTTTACTTTCATCATGGCTGAAATAAGAGTAAAAGAGCCTCTTGGTCAGCGGCTGGGACGAATGGAGGAGCTTCAGCATCCACAACCACCACCACGATTGCAACCAGAAAGTTTTCGCCCGGATCGGCCAATGCCGGGAGTTCAAAATCGTCCGGTTCAGAATCCGGCGGGCTTGCCTCCCAATGTGAATGCATTTTTGATTGCGATGTTGATTTTGGGATTTGATACTGGTTTGCGTTCATTTTTTAGATGGACAAAATCGGAGCAGGAGAAGGAAACACTCGAAAAGGAAAACGTTAAAAGTGAGCTTGCCTTTTTGCGAAACCAGGTAAGTCCTCATTTTTTTATGAATACCCTGAATAATATTCATGCGTTAATAGATATTGATCCGCCCGAAGCGAAAGAGTCAATTATTGGATTATCCAAGTTGATGCGGCATTTGCTTTACGAATCCGAGGATGAAAAAGTATCGCTTAAAAAGGAAGTTGAGTTTCTGCAGCATTATGTGGATTTAATGAAACTTCGATTTCCGGAGCGTGTAAAAGTTAATCTTGAGTTACCTGAGACTTTGCCGGAGCTTGGTATTCCGCCAATGCTTTTTACTTCTTTTATTGAAAATGCCTTTAAACACGGGGTAAGTTATAATGCTCCGTCATTTATAAATATTTCGATCAAAGTGGATGCTTCACAGTTGATTTTTGAAATTCAGAACAGTAATTTCAGTGCCGGAATCACCAGTAAAGCTTCAGGAATTGGGCTGGCAAACATTCGCAAAAGACTGGATCTGCTTTATCCGGATAGTTATAAATTGGAAATTAATAATCAGCGGGATATATTCGTTGTAAATCTATCAATTCCAATATGATTAAGTGTATTGCCATAGACGATGAACCACTGGCACTGAAACAAATTGTGGGATACATTCAGAAAACACCTTCTTTGGAGTTTGTTGCCGAATTTGAAAGTGCAATTTCTGCAATGGATTTTGTACAACACCATGAAGTTGATTTGATGTTTGTTGATATCAATATGCCGGATTTAAACGGGATGGATTTTGTGAAATCGTTGAGCAAACCTCCCAAGGTTATTTTTACAACGGGCTATAGTGAATATGCGATTGAAGGCTTTCGGGTAGATGCATTGGATTACTTGTTGAAACCAATTGGTTACAGTGATTTCCTGAAAGCCGTAAATAAAGCCAATGAATGGTTTAATTTGCAGATGCCCAAAAATACAGAGATCGAAGCTGATGAAAAGTTTCTCTTCATTAAGTCGGAACACAAAATTGTCCGTATTAATTTATCAGATATTAAATATGTTGAAGGAATGCGCGAATATGTTCGTATTCATCTTCAAAATCAAAAACCGGTGATGAGCCTAATGAGTATGAGGAAGTTGGAAAGCTTTCTCGCTCCTGATAAATTTATGCGGGTTCATCGTTCTTTTATCGTGAGTTTAGATCAGATTTCGACAGTTGAGAGAAATCGGATCGTTTTTGATGGGAATGTTTATATTCCAGTAAGTGAGCAGTATAAAGAGAGTTTTCAGAAATATCTTAACGATAATTTCCTATTGTGAAAACAGGCAATTCGTGATATGGTCTTTTTATTTTCTATTTTTGAAGAATTAGAAAATGGACAGAGATTAATACGGAATGGAGCAAGAAACAAGAATCAATAAGTATTTAAGTGAAGTTGGGTTTTGTTCGCGGAGAGCGGCTGACAAATTGATAGAGCAGAAACGAATAACCATCAATGGAAAAGTGCCGGAAATGGGAACAAAAGTAACTCCCGGTGATGAGGTTCGGGTGGATGGAAAATTAATTTCTGAACCTAAAGATAAGCCTGTTTATATTGCTTTTAATAAGCCTGTTGGCATTGTTTGTACTACCGATACCCGCGTTGAGAAGGACAATATTATTGATTATATCAATTATCCAAAACGTATTTTTCCCATTGGCAGATTGGACAAACCAAGTGAGGGACTCATTTTTTTAACGAATGATGGAGACATTGTCAATAAAATTTTGAGAGCCAGAAATCATCACGAAAAAGAATATGTGGTTACTGTGAATAAGCCAGTCACCAAGGACTTTATCAAAAAAATGGGGGATGGCGTGCCAATTTTGGATACAGTAACACGGAAGTGTTTCATTGAGCAAACAGATAAATTTGAATTTCGTATTATCCTGACTCAAGGTTTAAACAGGCAAATACGTCGAATGTGTGAATATCTGGAGTATCGGGTTGTGAAGCTGAAACGTGTTCGTATTATGAATGTCTCTCTGGATGTACCGCTTGGGAAATGGCGCAATCTGACAAAAAAGGAATTGAAAGAAATAAATCGATTGGTGGCCGATTCTTCAAAAACACCTGAGGATATGGGTTTTGACTAAAAACGCCACTCTAATTGACTAGAGTGACGTTCTGTTTTATTCTGGAAATTATATGAACAGATTTAAGTTGGATTTTTCAGCTTCTTCCAGGTAAGCTGCTACTCCACCAATCTCAACTCCATCTATCAATTCTTCGGAATTTACACCCATTACATCCATCGACATTTGGCAGGCAATCATCTTTACTCCATTGTCAAGTGCTGTTTGAATCATATCCTCGATAGAATCGACTTGTTTGGCAAGCATACGTTTTTTCATCATCACAGAACCCATTCCGAGCATATTCATTTTTGAAAGTTTGAGTTTCCCTGCATTTTCCGGCATCATTTTTCCAAACATTTTCCCCATCAAGTCTTTACTGACCTTCGGTTTATCTGCTTTTTTAATGATGTTGAGACCCCAGAATGTGAAGAATAGCGTTACTTCTTTTCCCATTGATGCAGCTCCATTGGCAATCACTAAAGTGGCTAATGCACGATCAAGATCATCGCTGAATACCACCATCGTTTTGTTTTGTGGAAGTTGAGCCGGAATAGAGACTCCTTGTGGCTTTTCCGATTTCCCTTTTTCAATCATCGCGGTGATAATTCCTTCACTTGATTCCAGTGAAACCAAATTATTGCCAGTCATATTACACCACGATTTTACATCTTTCATAAAACCGGGATCACTGGCTTTTTGTATTAAACGCTCTCCAGATTGAAGTTTGCCCATCTCTGTTTTCAATTTCAAAATCGGACCGGGACATTGCAATCCACACGCATCTACCTCGATGGTTTTAATTTGCTGGTTATTTGAAACTGAATCGGCAGGTTTGCCACGATAAATATGATCATCCTTGGCAATGTAGCTTGATTCAAAAATGTCTTCATTGCTTTGCTTACAAGTTGTATGCTCAAATGTTTTGTATCCACCACTCAGGTTGTACACTTCTTCAAAGCCATTTTGCATTAGAATTCGGCTGGCAAAATAACCCCGGATTCCAACTCCACAGTAAATGATAATTTTTTTGTTTCGTGGAATCTCGTCCAATCGCTCCCTGATTTTATCTACCTCAATGTTCATTGAGCCTTCAATGTGACCTAATGCATGTTCTGCGGGTGTACGAACATCAAGCAGGCATATTTGAGGAGCGTGTAATTTGCTAACATCCATCCAGTTGATATTTTTCATTCGTCCTGTTAGAATGTTTTCAGCCACATAGCCAGCCTGATTTACAGGATCTTTTGCAGATGAATACGGTGGGGCATAGGCATGTTCAATATCTTGTAAGTCATAAATGGTTCCGTTATTCATCAATACGGTGGCAATTAAATCAATACGTTTGTCGATGCCTTTGTAGCCGATCATTTGTGCTCCGTACAGTTTGCCATTTTCAGGATGAAACAGAATTTTCAAGGTGTAAGGTAACGCTCCCGGATAATAGCCCGCATGTGATGAACCATGTATGATGTTCGAAACGTACTTGATGCCTTCGCGTTTCAATGCTTTAGCCGGAAGACCTGTTGACGCAACGGTAATATCAAATACTTTCGCAATGGCAGTTGCAATGGCACCTTTATACTTTCTCACATTTCCCATTACCACATTGTCAGCGACAATACGACCTTGCTTATTCGCTGGTCCGGCTAAATAGGTATTTACATATTTTCCTGTAATTGGGTGTGGAAATGCAATCGCATCGCCCAATGCATAGATGTTCTCATCATCAGTTTGTAAGTAGTCATTAACTTTAATACCACCATTTTCTGCCAGAGCCAGTCCCGCCTCTTTAATCAACTTTGTTTCCGGACGCACACCAATTGAGAGAATAACCATATCGGTCTCAATTTCCCGACCTGATTGCAAGTGGACGGTTAGTTGGTTTCCGGCTCGCGAGAATGAGTTGACACCATCTTTCAGGTAGAATTCCACCTGCTTGGTTTTTAAATGTTGGTGGACTTCTGCCGCCATTTCGTAATCCAATGGAGCCATTACCTGGCTTGCCATTTCTACGATCGTAACATTCATTCCCAATTGGTGAAGGTTTTCGGCCATTTCAAGGCCAATAAATCCAGCTCCGATGACCACAGCGCGTTTGGGATCATTATCATCACAGAATGCTTTTATCTTGTCGGTATCTGCTACGTTTCGAAGTGTGAATATTGAAGCATCGTTGATACCTTTAATGGGTGGTTTTACAGGTTCAGCTCCGGGTGAGACAATTAGTTTGTCATATGTTTCTGTATAAGTTTCCTGAGTTTGATGATTTAGAATTTCAATCTGTTGGTTTTTACTGTCAATTTTTGTGACTTCCTGCAAAACGCGTACATCAACATTTAGGCGTGCACGGAAACTTTCCGGAGTTTGCACTAAAAGCTTTTCTCTTTCCGTAATGGTTCCTCCAATGTAATAGGGAAGTCCACAGTTTGCGTACGAAATGTTTTGACCTCTTTCGAACATGATAATTTCAGCATGCTCATCCAATCTTCTTAAACGGGCTGCAGCTGTTGCTCCTCCGGCAACGCCACCTATAATAACATATTTTGCCATTAAATTTTGATAATTATTTTAAAATATTAGTCTAAATAGATATGCAAATATCTATATATAATGATCAAAAACATGTGAAAATATGTTCAGAATAGTTGTGGTAATATAATCTTAACATCCCGATATCTTATCCGGAATGATTCAAAATAAAAGTCAATAATTACTCGAACAAAACGAGGTTATTTCATCAATGTATTACTTACGAAAGCGATTTTTTTGCTATCAGGAGACCAACTTGGAACATTCATGGTTCCCTGTCCACCGTATAAATATGCAATGACTTTAGGTTTACTGCTCAAGTCAGCTGGCATCAGTCTCAAATAAACACGCTTGTAAAACGGGTGAGAACCCGGATCAATATCTGGCTGAAATGATAGGAACGCAATCCACTTTCCATCAGGTGATATGTGTGGGAACCAATCGTTATGAGCATCAAAGGTGAGCTGTTTTTGTTCAGTTCCGTCCGGATTCATCCGATACAATTGCATGGTTCCCGACCGGTTCGAGTTGAAATAAATATATTTCCCATCTGGACTATATTCTGGCCCGTCATCCAGACCGGGAGCATCAGTCAATCGTTCTTCAATCTTCGATTCAATATTGATTCTATACACATCGAAATTGCCTTCTCTTTCTCCGCAAAAAACCAGGTCCTTTGCATCAGGTGACCACCCATGTAAATATGAGGGAGCATTTTCAGTAATTCTAGTGGCTGTGCCTCCTTCAACAGGGACTGTGTAAATCCACGATCCTCCGTAGGGGTTTTCTGTATGGTCGCTGATTGCTAGCTGTTTTCCGTCAAATGAAATGACATGGTCGTTGTTATTGTTTTTTGCAACGCCTGTATCAATTGGTTTTGGGTTCTTCGTTTTTAAGTCGAATCGGTATAATGTTCCCTTTTGGTTATATATAAGTGCTTTTCCATCGATCGTCCAGTTTGGAGCCTGAAGTGATGCATTGTACCTGTATAAAATCTCCCGATGGCCGGATTCAATATCCATAATTTCGAGGTGGCTCCCTAGTGATTCATTTTTTGGTTGATGGTTATCTGGAAGAACAATTCTCACATTGCTGAACACCGCTTTTTCCTTTGCATTCTTGTTATGAGAACATATAAAAAGTCCAACAAATACTTCGTCACCAATAGTTAAATCAGAAATTTCGGTTGAGGTAAAAAGCTCTCCATGTTTGGCAGCTGACAAAATATAACTGTCACCTTTTCTTTCCAGTTGTATCACGTCTGGCGATATAATATTTGACTGCTTTTCCATTGTTTCATCGCCTTGAACTTTTCTGTATTGCAACGAAGTTAATCCATCGCCATGCACTACAGAACTTACGTGAGCTGCATCGGTATCCAGCGATTTTCTTACCATCCAACCAATCTTTCGATGCGGGTCAACCCCTTCATCAATAAATTGTACGTGAGCACGAAGAATAAAATCACCTTTTAACTTTTTATATAAAAATTGAAATTGATCTTCTTTATTCCATATATTCTCGCCCGCACCTGTCAGTTCGTAACTTTGTACTTCCGAATTGTAATTTGAGCTCCCTGGGAGTTTTACATTCCCAACATCGGTATTGCTCTCAAAATCTCCAACTTGAGAGAATACAGGGTTAAATAAAAATAAATTCAGCAGAATGATAACGGCTCCTTTAAAGATAAATCTCATGGGCTAAGTTTTGTTGGTTTAAAGATGGCAAAACCAAATATACTCAATTTCAAATGAAATCATGAATTGAAATTAAGTGGGATGGAGAATTTGTTTTTGAATTTTTTTATCCTTTTTCTGCGATATAATTTTTAAGCCATTTATTTGTAACACTTTTGGGGCGAATAATTGGTTGGTTCAATCCTCTGGCAATTACATTTTGAGCACAGAAACCCAGAGTTCTTGAAATTCCAAACATCACTGTGTAAAAGTCGTAATGTGTCATTCCATAGTGGTATAGTAATGAGCCGGAGATTGCATCCACATTTGGCCAGGGATTGGCAATTTTTCCACCTTTATACTTCTTGAGGATTTTGGGTACCACATCAAATAGTTTTTTCACAGTCTGTAAATAAGGACTGTTGGCACAATTTTCATCACCAAACTTCATAAAAGCAGTAAAACGTGGATCGGTTGCTCGAAGTACGGCATGTCCATATCCTGGAATAACATTTCCGGTATTGAGGGTTTTTAGCACAAACTCGTGTATTTCATCGAGTGATGCATCGACTCCTATTTCTTCATGAATTTGATTGATAAAATGCAAACATGTTTGGTTTGCCAATCCATGGAGTGGGCCAGCCAGCCCATTAAGACCGGAAGCTGTTGCTAAGAATAAATTTGATAAAGCAGAGTTTACCACACGAGCAGTGAATGCACTTACATTACCGCCTTCGTGGTCGCAATGCAAAACTAGGTATAACCTTACCAGGTCTGCAAAAGATGTATCCTTGTTATTAATACCAAGCTGATGGCTTAAATTGCCGGCTAAGCCTAATGCTGGGTCGTGTTCGACAAGCTTCGCATTCATAAATAGAATTTTGTAGATGCCGGCAGCCAGCGATGGTAATTTGGCAATTAAATTTAAAGAATCTTCCAAAGAATATTTCCAGAAATCAGACTTTGGGATACCTTCAAGATACTTTCTTTTAAATACAGACTGACCTTCCATGGCCATGATACCCATGCTAAGCATCGTCATCGGATGCGTATCTTTTGGAAGAGAGTGAAATAGGTCCCAAACATAGCCGGGCACTTCAGCGCGGTTGCTTAGCTCGGTGTGTAATTCTGCAAGTTCACTATCGTTTGGGAATTTTCCGGTACATAATAGAAAGAATATTTCTTCCGGAGTTTTGTCAGAGAATTCAGGCACAGTGTATCCACTGATAAAAAGACCCTCCATAGGATCAACGTACGATGTGTTACAAACCATCGCCTTTAATCCTCTCATTCCACCCAGAAGATGCTTAATAGTAATATCACCAAGAATCGTGTCTGAGTGGGTTTCATGAATTTGCGTAAGCTCCTTACACAAACTTTCAATTCTATGATTTACATTTTTTAAAAGTAGTTCCATGGCTTAATGATTTTTAGAGACCAAACCCCTTAACGATTCCTGGTGTGGGCAGAGTCGTGAAATTTATAAGTCAGGAACAGGCATTAAGGGTTAAGTTGATTTTTTTTGATTAAAATATGTACATGCATAAATACTTAGTTTTAAGTATTTTTAAGAGATCAATCATATAGAATGATTAGTTCTCGGGGGGATTAATGGTGTCCTTCAAATTTAAATGACACTTTCAATTTCGTGCGATAGTATTCAATCTTACCATCTTTAACGTGTAAATCCATTGCAGTAACTTCTGCAATACGCAAGTCGCGTAATGACTCAGATGCCCGGGAAATTGCATTTTCAGCGGCTTTCTCCCACGATACATCACTGGTTCCGACTAGCTCAATAATTTTGTAAACACTGTCGGTCATATTGAACCTCCTTTCATTATTGGTTTATATGGTTTGTTTACCAAAATGGAGCTATTTCGGTTTCGCAAAACAAAATGTTTGACAATAGATTTCTGTAATTTAAAGCATAAAAAAGCTGCGCTTCATTGAAGCACAGCTTTCCATTTATTGTAAGATGTCTTAGTTTTTATAACAATTTCCAACCATCACGATATTTGTAGTGAAGTTTTGCTGATGCTTTTCCATCTTCATCATCTACAAATGTTTCAGTTGCAGGATCCCATTTGATGGTTCGGCCAAGGTCGCACGCAATGTTTCCAAGTGTACAAACGGTGCATGAACTGTGTCCTATTTCAACAGGAACAACTGGGTCTACTCTGTTCCTAATGGCTTCAATGAAATTAACCTGATGAGGAATTTCTGTGAATATAGATGAACCTTTATCTTCTTCTTTCGGCAGATTAAGTGCTTCATCCGAAGCTTTGTAATATCCACGAGAAACTTCAATCCAACCTTTATCTCCACAGAATTTTACACCTTTTGTCTTTCTTTCATCAAATGGTTCAGAGGTCATAATTGCTCCATCGGCATATTTGAATTGCATAAATTCTGTTCCGTCTCCAATCGGTGAAATCTCAACTGGTCCGTTTTTATCCATTCCAAGTCCCCACTGAGCAATGTCAAACATGTGAGCTCCCCAGTCAGTAGTGAAACCACCACCGGTCTCCTTGTACCAGCGCCATCCACCCCAGAATTTTTCATGCTCCACCGGATCAAGAGAGATTGGTGGATTTAATTCATTATTAAAGTGAATAGATTCAGGTAATGGGCCCAACCATAAATCCCAATTCAAATCCGATGGAATAGGCTCTTCTGGTAAAGTATACGGTGTTGGAGGAGCACCAACATAAGCATTTACTTTTTCAATCTTCCCGATTTTTCCTTCTTGGACCATTTTAACGGCATGCTGGAAAATTTTATCAGAACGTTGGTGGCTTCCAATAGCAAGTACACGCTCTGTTTCACGCACGACTCTGCGAAGCTCTTGACCTTCTTTTATGGTGAAAGTCATTGGTTTTTCCAGATATACATCTTTTCCTGCCTTACAAGCGGCAATTGCAATCATGGCATGCGAAAAGTCTGGAACTGCAATAACAACAGCATCAATATCATCTTGTGCAAGTAAATCCTCATAATTTTCATAGGTTCTAACATTTACTTCCACATTGTTTTTTGTGTAGAAATCGTTCACCCTGTTTTCAAAGCGAGTTCGTTTGCGGCCATATACATCGCAACCTGCAAGAACGCGAACTCCCGGGATCTGCAAGAATCCATTTAAAAGGAACATGGATTGTTGTCCCATACCAATGAATCCGAGTCTAATTTTATCGTTAGCAATCTCTTTTGTTGCGCATGATGTTATGGAAGGAAGAAAACTAACTCCTGCCAGACCTACCGCAGCCGTTCCAAGAAAACGCCTTCTGGTTAGATTTGTTTGTTTTGTCATTTCTTAGTTGATTTATTAAATGTAGTTGTGTAAAACGACCTCATGTCGTTATTTAATTTAGGCGCATAAAAATACAGATAAGTTTTTAAGAATGAAACCATTTTTCGTTTGTAAAAACAATTGATTGTATGTTTTCTGAAGAATGTTTATAAATTAGAAATCTTTTCGATTGAGAATTATTATAATTATATATTTGCATATCTTGATAATTTGTTATGTTTGATGAGAAAATTTTCTTGATTATTGAGGAAAATTGTCAGCAAATTTATAGTTCTGGTGGTATTCTAAACAGTTTTTGTTGTTATTAGTATTAAACTGTAAGTAAAAATAGATTGATCAATTTCGAATTGAAAAAAACAATGTTAATTTTTTAATAATTGTTTTTTGAGGCTCATTTAATCATTTCATTCCCGTAAAAATTATTGGTAATATTGCCGCCGTTCTATATAATGGGAAAAGTTTTTTAAAAAAAAATATCAAAAAGATGAGTGACTTAGGAATGGCTTTGCAGTTGATGGGAATTGGGATGATAACAGTATTTATTATCCTTTCTCTGGTAGTGTTAATCGGTAATCTGATTGTAAAATTTGTCAATAAATACTTACCTGAAGAAGTCAGTAAAAAAGTTCAAAATGTTGTCAACCAGACAACTGATTTCAATCGCAAAAAAGTAGCAGCAATCGTTTCTGCAGTTAAAACAGTAACTGAAGGAAAAGGTCATGTTACAAAGATTGAAAAACTTTAGCAGCATGCCTGTTCTAGCCTAAGGGCATTCAACCTTAAAAACCAAATAAAATTATAATAGCCTTATGGAAAAGAGAAAAATCAAATTTTCATTGGTTTACCGTGACATGTGGCAGTCATCAGGTAAATACCTGCCACGCGTTGACCAATTAGTTAAAGTTGCTCCACACATTGTTGAGATGGGGTGTTTTGCACGAGTTGAGACTAACGGAGGAGGTTTTGAGCAAATTAACCTTCTTTTCGGGGAGAATCCAAACAATGCAGTACGCAAGTGGACTCAGCCATTCAATGATGCCGGTATCCAAACACACATGCTGGATCGTTCTTTGAACGGACTTCGTATGAGCCCTGTTCCTGCAGATGTTCGTAAAATGATGTACAAGGTAAAGAAAGCGCAGGGGACTGATATCACTCGTCCGTTCTGTGGTTTGAATGATGCCCGTAACATCCTTGATTCTATTAAATATGCGAAAGAAGGCGGAATGATTGCTCAGGCTGCATTGAGTTTAACTTACTCAAAAGTGCATACTGTAGATTATTACGTAAACCTGGCTGATACCCTAATTAAAGGTGGTGCTGATGAAATCTGCTTGAAAGATATGGCAGGTATTGGCCGTCCGGTTTGGTTAGGAAAAATTGTATCTGGAATTAAAAAATTACATCCTGATACTCCACTTCAATATCACTCACACTCAGGTCCTGGTTTTGCGCTTGCTTCTATTTTGGAAGTATGTCGTGCCGGAGTTGAATATATTGATGTTGCGATGGAGCCGCTTTCTTGGGGAACTGGCCATGTTGACTTGCTTGCTGTGCACGCAATGTTAAGTGATGCTGGTTTTGATGTTCCAGAAATCAATATGGATGCCTACATGAAAGTTCGCAGTTTGACTCAAAGTTTCATCGAAGATTTTCTGGGATACTATATCAATCCTAAAAACCGCTTCATGAATTCATTGCTGATTGGTCCTGGTTTACCTGGAGGTATGATGGGATCATTGATGGCAGATTTGGAAAGCAACCTTGCAAGCATCAACAAATGGAAAGTTAAAAACAACCAGCCTACTTTATCTCAAGATGATTTGTTGGTGAAGTTGTTTAATGAAGTTGAGCACATTTGGCCGATGGTTGGATATCCACCGTTGGTTACTCCATACAGCCAATACGTGAAGAATTTGGCGATGATGAACGTAATGCAATTAGAGAAAGGTAAAGAGCGCTGGGGAATGATTGCAGATAATATTTGGGATATGCTAATGGGACGTGGTGGAAAACTACCTGGAGAATTAGCTCCTGAATTGAAAGCACTTGCTAAGGAGAATGGTAAAGAAGAATTTACTGCTATTCCTCAAAGCTTGTATCCTGATGCACTTGATACATTCCGTAAGGAAATGGATGAAAAAGGTTGGGATTACGGTCAGGATGATGAAGAGTTGTTTGAATTGGCAATGCACCCTGAACAATATCGTGCTTATAAATCAGGTGAAGCTAAAAAAGCATTTGAAGCTGATTTGGCCAAGAAAAAAGAAGAAGGTGCTGGTATGTTGGAAGGAACCAAGAAAGCTGAAGCTCCTGTAGTGGCAGCGGCTCCTGCAAACTTTAGCCCTTCAAGCATGATTGTTGATGTTGATGGAGAGAAATTCCAAGTTTCTGTTTCGTATGGTGGAAGTGAAGCTGCTGCTCCTGCACAGGAGGTTGCTGCCGCACCGGCCGCGCCAGCTGCTGCGCCTGTAGTGAATGGTTCTGCGAAAGAAATTATTGCTCCATTAGAAGGGAAATTTTACCTGACAAAAGAAAGCTCAGAAACGGCACTTAAGGTTGGAGACACTGTGAAAGAAGGTGATTTGATTGGTTACATTGAGGCGATGAAAACCTTTAATGCCATAAGATCAGATATTTCTGGTAAGGTTGTTGAGATTGCTTTCGATAGTGGTGTTGAGGTAGAAGAAGACGACGTTTTAGTAAAAATTCAATAATTCAAGATCCTGCATATGTCTATTTTAGAGAAACTCTATCAAATGACTGCCATCCAGGATTTTGTGAATGGACCCGGTACAATTTTGATGTTGGCAATAGGAGCTGTTCTTTTATACCTTGGTATAAAAAAGCAGTATGAACCACTGTTGCTGATACCAATTGCGTTTGGTCTAATTTTAGCAAATCTTCCAGGAGGTGGTATGGGAGTTGTTCCTGCTGAGTATATCCAGATCGATGAGCATCATTATAAAAACCTGTTTGAAATTGCGCATGACCACGGGATTATGAATTTCCTGTATTATGCCTTGATTAAAACCGGATTTTTGCCACCCATCATTTTTATGGGGGTAGGAGCGCTTACCGATTTTGGTCCAATGTTACGTAACCTGAGACTTGCCTTTTTTGGAGCTGCGGCACAGATCGGTATTTTTACCGTTTTAATTTCTGCTGTTGCGTTTGGGTTTACCCTGAAAGAGGCTGCTTCTCTTGGTATCATTGGTGGTGCAGACGGACCAACTGCTATTTATACAACCATCATGCTGGCACCTCATTTATTGGGACCAATTGCAATTGCTGCCTATTCATACATGGCACTGGTACCAGTAATTATTCCTTTCGTGACACGAATTCTGTGTTCCGAAAAGGAGTTAAGAATCAGTATGAAGGAGATGGATAAATTATATCCACCAAAACACAAAATAAAAAACCTGAGAGCAGTGAAAATTGCTTTCCCAATAGTTTTGGGAATCATCATTTCCATATTTGTACCTTCTTCGGTACCTCTTTTAGGAATGTTGCTTTTCGGTAACTTAATTAAGGAAGTTGGTGTTACTGTAGCACGTTTGTCGGATGCTGCTACTGGTTCTATTATGAACACCGCAACAATCTTCCTAGGTTTAACTGTTGGTGCTACTATGACATCAGAAGTATTTCTGAATGTTCGTACCATCATGATTATCGTTGGTGGTTTTATTGCATTTGCAATTTCAATTGCGGGTGGAATCTTTGCAGTGAAAATATATAATTTGATCGCTAAGAAGAAAATCAACCCGCTGGTTGGTGCAACCGGACTAAGTGCAGTTCCAATGGCTTCTCGTGTTGCCAACGAAATTGCTATTAAATACGATCCTAAGAATCACGTTCTACAATATTGTATGGCCAGTAACATTTCAGGAGTAATTGGATCAGCAGTTGCTGCTGGTGTTCTGATTTCATTTTTGGGATAAAAAATAAACTGAAAAAGGGAAAGGCGCTTCAATTTGAAGCGCCTTTTTTGCGATTTAATCTGTGTAAGGAATTCTTCTAGAAACTTTTCTCATAAGAATATTCATTAAATCCTGAGAGTTTGAGCCTAAAGATCCATTTATTTTTTTGAAATAGTTTACAACCACTTCGTCATCGTTAGTGCTAACAAAATCCATATTTATTGTTGCGCTACTTGTAGCAAACATACCGCCTGTAAGCAATAATAGACCAATTCCAGCAGCATCAGACATTGGCTTTGAAGTTTCGAAGGATCCAGTAATGACGGTTTCAACACCTAGAATTTCACCTAATTCACTAGGGGTGTATTCATCATACGAATGAATATTTATATTTTTCTTTTTGAGGAGTGCATTTGTTTTAGTTGGATTTTGTACCTCCACTAATAATGAACCTCTTTTCTTTCTTGTTAAGAACCAACTGTACATACCTTTTTGTAAGTCAAGAGATTCGCTTTTGTTCATCTCTTCTATTTGCTCACTGCTAAATTCCTTCAATTGATTTGGTCTTAATTTTACTTGAACACTCATCGGTAAAATTGCAATTGTTTTGGTACTTGAAACATAATTATCAGCATCAGGATGAACATATAGCTTCGTTTGAGAAAAAGAAATGGTTACCAACATTAACATGAACGAGAATAAGATTAATTTTTTCATTTTGATTTTTACTTTAATAATAATTGAGAATTTATTGAATATGAATTGCTTCGTCTGATAATAGTTTTGAATTGGAGCTATTTTTATAGGGTGAATATGAATTATAGATATTTTTCTGACACCGAAAGATATAAAAATTATGTATCTGATTCTGTGCAGAAGCTAATTTTTATATAGTTGAATATATAAAAATCTTAAAGCTGACCCAAAGAGAAAACTCAAACTTGATTGATTCGTAAATAGAAATAAATAGAGTTGAATTTATGGTTTCTATAGGATTACACGTTTTTATATGTGGCTTTAGTCTGATCTTATTGGGGGCAAATTCGCCACAAGATTCATTTGAGAAAGAACGAAATCAAATGGTCATTGAGCAAATTAAATCAAGGGGAATTCGATCGGAAGAAGTGCTTCATGCGATGAAAAAAGTAAAACGCCATTTATTTGTTCCTAAGCCTTATCAGCACCTGGCATATGATGATCGACCTTTACCAATAGGTTATAGTCAAACCATTTCCCAACCTTATATTGTTGCTTTCATGACTGAGTTAATTCTTCCAGAAGGAACTGATAGGGTTTTAGAGATTGGCACAGGTTCAGGTTATCAGGCAGCTGTTTTGGCCGAAATTGTAGATCAGGTATATACCATTGAGTTGGTCGAAGAACTTGGAACCCAATCAGCGGAGTTGTTAGGTAAACTGAGATATGATAACGTACATGTAAAAATAGGAGATGGCTATGTTGGTTGGGAAGAATATGCACCTTATGACGCAATCATTGTTACGGCAGCGGCAGATTCGATTCCACAACCATTGATTGATCAGTTAAAAGAAGGGGGGAGAATGGTTATTCCGGTGGGCAGACCATCTCATGTACAGATACTTAAGTTAGTTGAAAAGAAAAATGGCAAGGTAAAAACCAGAAATGTTACAGCAGTACGCTTTGTACCATTTGTTCATGAATAATGATGGAAAAAAATCGAGCGGATGGTTATTCACATCCGCTCGTAAATTTCTTATTGTGCCGGAGAAAAGAATTCAACATCATTTTCCACAGGTTTTACAGACTTGAGATAGGCAAAAATGGCTTTTAAATCTTCTGTTTTCATTTTTCCATAGAGCATCCAGGGCATCATTGTTTGAAAGTCTCCGGGACCAACTTTATGTGGGTTGTAGGTGGAATCACCATAAGTTTTAAATTTTTCTATAAACATTTCCTCTGTCCAATAGCCAATTCCGGTATCAGGATGTGGTGTGATATTTTTTGCTCTCAGAATAGACCCGTCAGGAAATTGAAACTCCATTCCTCCGGCAAAGGGTTCACCAACAATTTTACCTTTTTCCTGTTTAGTGTGACAATCAGCACAGGAAGCTGCAGTAGCCAAATACTTACCATATTCAATTTTGTTTGATTTTGGTGGAGTTTTTTGGAATGTTGCTTTTTTAGGAATCGTGTTCAAAATAAAATTCATAGGGAAATCTGGTTTCGATTTTTCAACCTCATTTTCGATCGGTGGGAGTGATCTTAAATAAGCAAT
Source organism: Sunxiuqinia sp. A32 (assembly GCF_052690465.1). NCBI lineage: Bacteria > Pseudomonadati > Bacteroidota > Bacteroidia > Marinilabiliales > Prolixibacteraceae > Sunxiuqinia > Sunxiuqinia sp. A32. The sequence goes on along the minus strand of NZ_JBQYLI010000007.1, from coordinate 215,094 downwards.
GATTGACTTTATATCTTCCGGATCAATTTGTCCGTAATTGGGGTGGGGCATGACCGGAAAAAGTGCACGTCCGTCTTTTGATACCCCGCTGGTTATTGCTCTGAAAATTTCACCATCGGTCCAATTTGAGAGTTTTGCGGGGGTGATGTTAGGAGAAATAAACCTGCCAGGGAAGCCCATATTTTGATCGAAAATCTCCCCACCTTGTCCTAAAGTGCCGGGTACAACGGGCCCTGCAAAAAGGCTGAAGTCTCTGGTTGAGTGACAATCCATACAAGCCATCACATGATTGGCTAAGTACTCCCCACGTTCAATTCGATCAGGAGATAGTTTGATGGTCATTTCTTCAGGTTCACCGACATTAGGTAGCATCGTTTTGACATATACAAGCAAGATGACAATGCCAACGACCAAGATTCCCAGAATCCATAAAATAAATTTCAAAAGCTTTTTCATAATTGTGGTATTAAATTAGTGGTTGAATTTTAAGCTCCTGAGTGATAATGATGTTGTGCGTATAGAATACTTTTTGGTCTTTTTTTGCAAGTTACGAATTTGTATTACACATGTTTCAGAAAAGTGGGAAAAATGACAGAATTCAGTTTAACTTTCAATAGTTAAGAATTTGGAGACTTTTTCATTGATGGTTTCTGCATGTTCTACCGATATTAAATGTCCTGATTTAAGAATTTCAATTTGAATGTTTGGATAATCCCGTGCAGTTTGTTTGGCTATTTCAGCGTCTCCCACAATTGGGTCTTTTGTTCCTAGAAAAAGCAATATAGGTAGATCCATCTGTTTCTTCTGTTCTGTTGTCATGGGAATTGGCATGCTGACGGAAGGAATGGTGGATATCATAATCTGGTTAAACCAGTCACCATATTTTTGATTTACGTATTGGTTGTCACCGATAGCCCATTTTGAAACCCTATCACGTAACGGCTGCAGAGGATACATCGAAGTGAGACCAAGCATAAGAATACTATTTCCAGTCAATTGAGTTAAGCCCATTGGTCCAAAAAGTGCCAGTGATTCTACTTTTTCAGGATAGTAATATGCATACACCTGGGCAATATATCCACCGTTGGATGCGCCAAAGACAGGTGAACTTTTTATTCCCAGGCTATCTGCAATCAATGCGTAAAAGTTTGCTATTTCTTTGGGCGAATTGGGATATACTGTTGCATCGATAAGAGCACTTTTATTGCCTTCTCCAATATTGTCAATAGCGTATATTCGATAATGATCTAGCAGCGGTGGTAAGTTTTCAGCCCAGGAATGAGCCCCCATTGATGCCGCATGAAATAATAGAATTGGAGGATTTTCTTTTGCTCCACAGGCTAAAACATGAACTTTACCATAACTTGTTACAATGAAGATATCCTCGGTTTCTACCGGCCAATCTTTTACTTTCTGGTCATAGATATTAGTAAGTATCTTTCGATTTTCTTCAGATGTATAGATACTTGTTTTGGGCTCACCGCCCAGGAATACTACCTTGATTATTATCAGCAATAATAGAAAGACAATTCTCGAGATTAACGAAGCTTTTCGATCCCATTTTCTTTCAATCGTCTTTGGCCAGAATACGATGGAAGTTGCAATTAATAATAATAATAGTGTTTGAGCATACGCTCCTCCCATGAAGGTCGCCAATGAGAAAAGAACTAGTCCGGTGATGATTATCCATTTAAGTATCATCAAAAAAAAGCTTGCAATTTTTGGGAACATGATTATATAATTATTGTTTGATTTCTTAAGTAATTCAAAGAATTATAACTTTCCCACCTGATTAATTTTATTTCATTCTTATTTGGTAACTAATTTACGACAATTGAACTTTCTATAGTGAATTGACGTCAAAGATTCATGATTAGATAAAAAAAGTCTGCCCAGTAGGCAGACTTTTTGCTATAAATTAAGGTGCTTTTTATTCGAGATAAGTATATCCGTAAAGGCCGGATCGATAATTTGATAAGAACTCTTTCCCTTCGGTAGCGGATATTTTCCCTGCTTTTACGGCGGATGTTACCCATGTTTCTACCGTGCGTACCATCTTTTTGGGATTGTATTGAACATAGTCCAATACTTCAGCAACCGTTTCACCGTCAATAATCTGGTCGATCGAATATCCGTCTTTGTCTACTGAGACATGGACGGCATTGGTATCGCCAAACAAGTTGTGCAAATCACCAAGAATTTCTTGGTACGCACCTACTAAAAATACACCAATATAATAAGGTTCTTTAGATTTTAATTTGTGTACCGGTAAATAATAGGAAAGGTTTCTGGTCGAAATAAAATTGTCAATCTTTCCATCAGAGTCACAGGTAATATCCTGCAAAGTAGCAGAACGATCAGGCTTTTCCTCTAGCCTGTGAATTGGCATGATCGGGAAAATTTGATCAATTGCCCAACTGTCGGGTAATGATTGGAAAAGTGAGAAATTGCAGAAATATTTATCAGCGAGTAATTTTTGCAATTGGTTTAACTCTTCAGGAACATGCCTCATTTTATTCGTCATGGAATGAATTTCCCTGGCAATAGACCAAAACAAGCGTTCAATTTGTGCACGGGTTTTTAAATCGACTAATCCAAGGCTAAAGCGATCTAACGCTTCTTCGCGAATTTGCTGGGCATCGTGCCAGATTTCCAACATACGTGGCTGATTAATAGAATCCCATAGTGAGTACAACTCAAGTACCAAATCGTGATCATCTTCATGAGGTTCTTCTTCATCATCCCAGTTTGGCAAAGTGGCAGATTCCAAAACTTCAAAAATTAACACGGAATGGTGAGCGGTTAATGAGCGCCCTGATTCGGTGATAATGTTTGGATGAGGAATATTATTTTTATTGCTGACATCTACCATGGTAGAAATGGCATCATTCACATATTCCTGGATGCTGTAGTTTACACTGCTTTCACGATTTGCAGAACGGGTTCCGTCGTAATCAACACCGAGACCACCACCAATATCAACAAATTCAATATTAAATCCTTGCAGGCACATTTGAGCATAAAACTGTGATGCTTCGCGCAAGGCAATTTTTATTCGACGTATTTTATTTACCTGGCTACCGATGTGAAAATGTACCAATTTCAGACAATCTTTCAGTTCATTCTCTTCGAGATAATCCATTGCAGTAAGTAGTTCACTGGAAGTCAGTCCAAATTTACTAACATCGCCTCCTGAATTTTCCCACTTGCCACTTCCTGAGCTCGCCAGTTTGATTCGTATTCCCAAATTAGGCTTCACTTTTAGGCGCTTAGCAATGCGAGCAATTAGCTTCAGTTCGTTTAATTTTTCTACAACGATGAAGATTCTTCTACCCATTTTTTGTGCCAGCAAGGCTAATTCGATATAATCTTCATCCTTGTAGCCATTGCAAATAATAAGTGAATCATTGTTTGTATTGATTGCGATTACCGCGTGCAATTCAGGTTTTGACCCTGCTTCAAGACCAATATTAAATTTGCGACCATGGCTTACAATTTCTTCCACAACCGGACGCATCTGGTTTACCTTAATCGGATAAATGATGAAATTTTGCGCATTGTACTCATATTCCTTAGCAGCTAATTTAAAACAACTGGACATTTTTTCGATCCTGCTGTCCAAAATGTCTGGGAAACGAACAAGCATTGGAGCTGCAACATCTCTCACCTGCAGTTCGTCAATCAATTCTTTTAAATCAATTGAATTACCATTTTTTTCAGGAGTAACAGCTACATTCCCTTTTTCGTTTATCGAAAAGTAGCTAATTCCCCAACCATTAATGTTGTAGAGTTCTTCCGAATCTTCAATACGCCATTTTCTCATTTTTCTATACTGATGATGCTTTAAATTACTATAAAATTACGCTTCAAATATAGTTTTTCAAACAATATAAAATTCAATATTGAAAATGAAAAGCGACAACAGCGGTTATTTTCAATGAAAAAGCTGCCAGTTTTAATAAATTGACAGCCATATGTATTTGTATATCAGTAGTTAATTGTTAGTTCGCTGCTATGCCAATCGGACGAAAATATTTCTTTTTGAACCAAATAGCGACATTAACCAGCGCTAATAATACCGGAACTTCAACTAAGGGGCCGATAACTGCAGCAAATGCTTCTCTCGAATTTATGCCAAATACAGCTATGGCCACTGCAATCGCCAGTTCAAAATTATTTGACGCTGCCGTAAATGAAATGGTTGTCGTTTTAGAATAATCGGTACCAGATCGTTTTCCCATGAGAAAGGATACCAAAAACATGACTACAAAATAAATGACCAAAGGAATGGCAATCCGAATGACGTCAAGTGGTATTTTAATAATGTATTCTCCTTTCAGTGAAAACATCACAAAAATGGTAAATAGCAATGCAATTAATGTTAATGGACTTATTTTTGGCAAGAATGTATATTGATACCATTCTTGTCCTTTAACTCTGGTAAGAATAAAACGGGTTAGGAATCCGGCTGCAAATGGTATCCCAAGATAAATTAAAACTGATTCTGCAATTTGTCCAATAGTAATATTGATTTCCATGGCTTGAAGGCCAATAACGTTTGGCAAAATACCTAGAAATACCCAAGCATAGACTGAGAAAAACAAGATTTGAAAAATTGAGTTGAATGCTACCAATCCTGCTGCATATTCACGGTTACCGCCAGCCAGGTCATTCCATACAATCACCATGGCGATACATCGGGCTAAACCGATCAAAATCACACCAGCCATATAATGCGGGTAATCCTGCAAAAATAGAATCGCCAGAACAAACATTAGGATTGGTCCAATAATCCAGTTTTGAACCAATGAAATGCCCAGTAATTTTACATCTTTAAAAACCCGACCAAGTTTTTCATATTTTACTTTTGCCAATGGAGGATACATCATAATTATTAATCCAATGGCAAGCGGAATATTCGTCGTTCCGGATTGTAAACTATTCCAAAAGTTGCTAATTTGGGGACTTTCGTAACCAATCCAGACTCCAACAGTCATCGCAAGCAATATCCACAATGTTAGATATCGATCAAGAAATGAAAGTCGTTTTTTAGCTGGCATGCTTGATGTTTTTTAAGTAGAAGTCATAGAATGAATTTTGTATCTCATCCCGAACTCGATAGAATTCACTCATAATGAATTCATCAGAGCCAACTGCATGCGAAGGATCATCAAAACCGATATGTAAACGATTCTTCACCCTGCCAATAAAGGTTGGGCAACTTTCATTGGCGCCTCCGCAAACTGTAATTACATAATCCCATTCATCATTCAAATATTTTTCAACCGGGTCAGAAGTATGACTACTAATATCTATACCAATTTCTTTCATGACCTGCACTGCTTTTTGGTTCAATTTTCCGGATGCTTCAGTTCCGGCAGAACAAACAGTTATTGCTGAATCAAAAGATTGTAAAAAGCCGTGCGCCATTTGGCTTCGACAGCTATTTCCTGTACAAAGGATTAAAACTTTCATTATTATTTTGTTTCTTTTTATAGATTATGAGTTGTTGTTACATGAAAAGTTGGTAGGCAGATTGATAGTATCTACAAACTGACTAAGAACCATTTTTAGTTCATCAATTTTTTGGGGATTGAGGCAGTAATTCATTTTTACTCCTTCAATTGTACCTTTAATCAGTTCAATATTTTTTAATTCTTTCAGATGTTGATTTACCGTAGTGCGTCCTAATGGCAATTCATTGGAAATATCACTAGAAATGCAAACTTTCGCTTCCGCAAGGTATTTTAATATTGCCAGCCTTGCAGGGTGAGCGAGTGCTTTAAAAAAGCTCGAAGCCACCTGCAAATCATCGTCAAATAAATTAACTTTTGCTTGTGTCATTAGATTGAATATATGGCGTAAAAATACGTCGCTTTCTTTTCTGACGTATTAATACGTCGTTAAATTTGAGTTAAAAAATAGACAATCCGAGTAGAGCAGTAATTTGCCGTCCTTGCAATATTATCAAACCAACAATTTCATCAATTGTAAATGCCGGATATGCTCACAGATTGTTTCTGAACAATATTTTTGCCGCAAAATCAAACAATTAAAATTATCTTGTAATGCAAAATTCAAAATTAGGAAATCCAGCCGTTGTTGGGTTGGCAGGCTTCGGTCTCACGACATTATTGCTACAGTTTCATAACCTTGGCATTTGTGGTTTGGGACCAATTGTTTCGATGGGATTTATATTTGGTGGACTTGCTCAATTAATTGCTGGTTTTATGGAGCAAAAAACAGGCAATAACTTTGGGTTTGCTGCTTTTTCAAGTTATGGTTCTTTTTGGATCGGTTTAGGAATAATCTGGATTTTTAACCACTTCCAGATATATCCATCAACCGGGACTGATGTTGGCCTGTATTTAGTAGCATGGACATTAATTACAGCTATCTTCTGGGTGGGATCATTATTCATACATTCAGCAATGGCGATAACCTTTACCACGCTTTTAATTGGTTTTATTTTGCTTGATTTTGGCCACTTTGGTTTTCCAGCGATGAATGTAGCAGCTGCATACGTTTTAATTATTTGCGCATTGGCAGCCTGGTACATGATGGCAAGCATTATTTTGAATGATTTGGCCGGGCGTGAATTGTTGAAATCCGGAAAAGCCTGGATTGCAAAAAAATAGATCTTTGCTTTTAAAAAATATCGGAAAAGTCCCTGCAGTTAGTGCGGGGACTTTTTGTGTAATTAAGGTTTTATCTTTTGGTATAATCCCATTAACTTTTCATTCAAACATTGCTTTATTTCTTCCTCATGATCCTTGATTGGTTTTACGGGAATAAGATCAATTATTTCGCCAGAACTCATGCCAGAATCAAAGAACAGTTTTATGGATGCAATTAACGTTTCCTGAATAGTTTCTTTAGTTTCAGGCTCATTTAGTCCCATGTCCGTTCCGAGTTTTTGCAAAGTATCCCATTGAAACCAAAAATAAGTTGGCAACATGGCTGAAAGCATTGCATAAGCTTCGAGCTTTGCTTCCTTCACTTCAAAAGTTTTGCCTAGTACTTCGAGTGTTTTTAAAATCAGTTGCTTCTTATCTGCATCTGTTGAATTTGCAAAACTAACAGGATTGAATCCTTCATTAATAATTGAAGTTGCATTCGGAATCATTCTGATGATATTCGGCGTTGGCAGTAGACTCTGAATTTTTTGAATGGTAATTTTTGGAGCAAGTGAAATTACGATTGAGTCATTGGAGAGCGAGTTCTTAATTTGCTCAAGGACTTCGACTACCATTGGTGGATGTACTGCAATAAATACAATATCCTGTTTTGCTCCACTTTCCGAGTTCTCAGCTAAATTAATGCTAGGAAATTGATTCTTTAGAGAATTTAGGACTTCCGAATTTGAATCAAAAACGGTAATTGATTTGAATTCGATGTTTTTGTTTTTAAAGGCTTGAAGAAAGATTTTAGTGATTCTTCCACCGCCAATAAAACCTAGTGATTTTGTTTCCATGAGCGTATGATTTTTGGTTCAATTTTTTGTTCATAGCCTAGCAATCACTCAACACACATCATTCTGCTTTTTCTTGTTACATGATGAAATTAAAAATGATGCCAACAGCTAAAATTCCGGTGGCAACAATTCCGATAAATATGGCGATCAATTGCCATTTTAGTACTTTTTTAAGAATGATAACTTCTGGAAGAGATAATGCGATTACCGACATCATGAAGGCAAGTGCGGTACCCAGTGAAACCCCTTTTTCAATTAATACACTGACAATTGGAATAATTCCAGCAGCATTGGAATACATTGGCACCCCAATTAATATTGCAACAGGTACACCGTACCAATGTTCTTTTCCCAGAAGGGTACTCATAAAATCTTCAGGCACATAGCCATGAGCTCCAGCACCAACAGCAATTCCAATTAGGATGTAAATCCATATTTTGCCCAGAATTTCTTTAACTGAATGGTACCCATTTTTAATTCGATCTTGAAAAGTAATTTTGATCTCGGTCTCCTCATTTTGGTTGGACTTAACCGAAAATACCCATTCAGCAACATACTTTTCCAGCTTGAATTTACCAATTAACCATCCGGATAGAATCGCTACGATTAATCCTGTTCCAACATAAATGAGGGCCACTTTCCATCCGAACAAACCGATTAGTAGTACCAAAGCTACTTCGTTGATCATAGGTGCGGCAATAAGAAATGAGAAAGTGACACCAATTGGAACACCTGCTTCAACGAATCCTAGAAATAATGGAATTGCAGAACATGAACAGAAAGGAGTCACAATACCCAGTATTGATGCCAGGATATTGCCGGTGAACAGTGATTTTCCTTCTAAAATTTTTCTTGTTTTTTCAGGCGTGAAGTAGGTATTAATAATTCCAATACAAAAGATGATTAGAACAAGAAGCAATAAAACTTTCGGGACTTCAAAAATGAAGAACCGAATGGATTCCGCCAGATGCGTTCCTGTCTGCATGGAGAATAAATCATCAATTATAAAGTCTGAAACCGATTGCAGACTTATGTAGACAAAAAGCCAAACAGGTAATAACAGAACAGGAACTGTCCACGCAGGTATATTTCGTTGCAAATTGATTATTCTCTCTCTCATATCTGATCGCTTGCTTGCAAATTTGTTTCTGATCTTTTAAAAAAACAGAATGATGATATAGTAAATTCCAACAGCAATGAAAATGATAGCGACAATTCGCCTAAACCACATTTCAAAGCTTTTTATTTTATTGTAAATGTTCCCAACGGATCCAATACTGTATGCAATTAGCCACGCAAAAAGAATTACCGGGATTCCCGTTGCAAGTGCAAAGATGATTGGTAAATACAATCCACTGATGCTTGAGATGGTCATTGGGATAAGCATTCCGAAATATAAAACTCCACTATATGGACAAAATGCCAATGCAAAAACAACGCCCAAGAGCAAAACATTCCAGTAACTTTTGTAGGAAATATTTTCCATCTTTCCCGTAATTCCATCCATGCCGGGGATTCTTAGTTGAAGCAATCCAAGCATAAACAGGCCAATGATAACCAACAAAGGGCCTATAATTTTTTCGCCCCATTCTTGCAGAAAACCAGAAATTTCAAAATGACTTGCTCCAAAGTAAAAAAGCAATCCAATTAACGTATATGAAATTGCACGCCCAATAGTGTAGATTAACCCATTATAAAATACTCTCCTCTGCATAGTCAAATCTTTGCTGACATATCCAATTGCGGTAATGTTGGTTGCAAGTGGACAAGGACTGATGGCCGTCATCAGTCCCAAAATGAATGCAGACAAAATTGGGGTTTCAGAGTTTTCCAGTATGTTCTGAAGAATTTCCATGCTAGATTAAATCATCAACGGTTGACTTGATTTTTGCTTTCAATTTTTCAGGTTTTGTCCTTGCGTTCATAAAGGCATCGTTGGTCAAATTGACGACTTTTTCTCCCTTTACAATGATAAGCGTCTGACCACTGATTTTATATTTTTTCACAAGGGCATTTTCATTGTCTTCTTCTCTGTTTATTGAGTCAAACGTAACTTTATCTGCATACAATTCTTTTAAGGCATCTCTGGTTACAGATTCAACAGCCTCGCAAGTCACGCAGCGCCTTGTTCCGTGAAAATAATATGCTTTTACTTCAGAAGTTTCTTTTGTGTCAGAACAACACTTCTTTGTTTTTACAGCAATTGAGCTTTTATCACAGCATTGAGCATTAACATTGAAAACACTGATTGCAAAAATAAAAATGGTGATGGATATTAGTTTTTTCATGATAAAAATTATTGGGTGAGTAATTCGATGATTTCGTTAACAGATAAAACTTTTCCTTTTGAAACGATTTTTCCATCAACAACAAGGGCAGGAGTAGTCAAGACTCCCAGTTTCATCATTTCAAGCATATCTTCTACTTTAGTAACGGTAGCGTCAATACCTGCCTCACTCACAGCTCTTCTTGTTGATTCTTCAAGAGTTTTACACTTTTTACAGCCTGTTCCAAGTACTTTGATTTCCATGTTGATTTTAGTTTTTATTCGTAGTTCGCAAAACAGCGAACAAGTGTGATAAATTTTTTTAGCTTTTCAGTAATTTCCGGAATAATTCTTCCGCTTTTTCCCAGTTCGTTCGGTTGATGCAATATTTAATTTTAGGACCTTCAATTTCACCTTGAATTAATCCGGCATCCTTCAATTCTTTCAAATGCTGGGATAAGGTGGACTTTGCAATTGGAAGAATATCAGTTAAGTCGCCACTGTAACAGCATGATTGGTTGTTCAATAGTTCAAGTACGTATAAGCGAACGGGATGCCCCATCGCTTTAGCAAAGCGTGCTGTTTGAATTTGATTTTCTGTAAAAACAGTTGGTTGTTCCATTTTTAGTGTTCGTAATATTGCGAACAAATTTAGGAATTTTTTATTAATTGGAAATCGTAATCAATAATTAATTGCATATAATATGCAATTGGAGTTTAGAACTGTTTCTTTAGGAAACATTATTACATTTGTCATTCTAATCAGGAAGTATGAAAGAATACATTGACCTTTTGAGAAAGATGATACAAACTCCTTCATTTAGTAGAGAGGAGTCTGATGTTGCAGCAATCGTAAGAAGTATTTTAACCGAAAAAGGAATAAGTTTTCAAACCAAAGGGAATAATACCTGGGCACGAAATGCTGGATGGAAAGACGGAAAACCAGTTGTTTTGCTTAACTCACATATTGATACTGTGAAACCAGTAAAGAATTGGACGAAAGATCCGTTTGCAGCAGAATTGAATGGTGATCAACTTTTTGGTTTGGGAAGTAATGATGCAGGAGCTTCATTGGTTACATTAATGGCGGTATTCGTTTATTTTAATGCGCAAAACGAGCTTCCTTACAACCTGATTTATGCGGCATCTGCGGAAGAAGAAGTTTCTGGTGCCGGTGGAATGGAGAGTCTCATTTCCGAATTCGGGAAAGTTGATTTAGCCATCGTTGGTGAGCCAACACAAATGCAAATGGCCATTGCAGAAAAAGGGTTGATGGTTTTAGATTGTACAGCTTTTGGTAAAGCAGGCCATGCTGCCAGGAATGAAGGCGAAAATGCGCTATATAAAGCATTGGATGATATTCAAAAGATCAGGGATTTTAAATTTGACAATACTTCAGAAGTTTTGGGTGATGTAAAATTGTCAGTTACCCAGATAAACGCAGGGTATCAGCATAATGTAGTTCCCGATCAATGCAGTTTTGTTGTGGATGTTCGTACAAATGAGCACTATTCAAATAAAAAAGCCTTTGAGATCATTAATAATTTGGTCGATTCAGAAGTGAAAGCAAGGTCCTATAAATTAAATTCTTCAGGCATTAAAGTAACGCATCCTATCGTTAAGCGGGGTTTATCGTTGGGCCTTAGTTATTATGGATCACCAACCACATCGGATCAGGCTGTAATGCCGTTCCGCTCCATAAAAATTGGTCCGGGAGATAGCGCCAGATCGCATACTGCAGATGAATATATTCTTCTTTCCGAAATTGAAGAGGGTTTTTCTACCTACATAAAATTACTCAACGATTTAACCTTGGATTAGCATCGTTGTGGTTAAATAGACGAATGTTGTTTCTCCTAAGAATCAATGTATTTGATTTTATAGGAGATTCAATTTAATACATCATTCATTAGAATCTTTTTTCCTATACAGGTTATATATCACAGATTAATTGAAAATTAATTGATATATTGGAACATAGTTGGCTGAGAATTACTTTGATGCATTAGTTTTTAGGTGATTAGATGTATTAAATCTATCTAAATTCTTGAACAACTATAGATTGGGGGGATTTCTAAAATTGCGTAGAAATGGATTATAGGGAAAAATCTAAGGAAGATCTCATTAACGAGCTTCATCGACTTCAAGAGGAGCTAAGTGATGTAAAAGAGAATTTACGTAAAAAGGAAGAATTAGCTGAAAAATCCGAATTTTTGAATAAAATTATTGATGAGTCAGCTATAAGTGCCTGGTTGTCTGATGATAATGGAATTGCCATTCGAGTGAATAAAGCATGTCAAAGATTTTTTGGTGCTACCGAAGAGGAGGTGATAGGAAAGTACAACTTGTTTAAAGATGAAGTGCTTGTAGAACAGGGATTTATACCTCAATTGAAAAGGGTCTTTGAAGATGGTGAGATAACTGATATTGTAGTTGACTACAATTTTGGTCAGGTAAATCATGTAAATGTTGCCAATCCGACACACAAAATAGTTAAATCATTTTTTACCCCTATATTGGATGCGAATGGGAAAGTTACAAATGTTCTTGTGCAGGGGATTGACCTCACTCAACGAATTCGCTATGAAGATCAACTGATTAGGGATCAGCAATATGTGAAGAGTTTGTTAGATAGTCTTCCTGGTATTTTTTATCTATACTCTTATCCAGAGCTAAAGCTTGTCGATTGGAACAAAAATCATGAAACTGTTTTTGGCTATTCGTCAGAAGAACTTAAAGATCGCTCAATTTTTGAATGGCACAGCACTGATTTGAAAGCGGTTGTTTCAGAGGCAGTGGATTTGGCAATGGAGAGAGGTGAAAACGAAATCGAAGCCCAATTAATAACAAAAGATGGAAGATATATTCCGTTCATATTATCAGGAGTAAGTCTTGAATTGCAGGGTAAAAGATATTTAGCAGGAGTCGGTATTGATATTTTAGATCGAAAAAAAGCAGAAGAAGCACTTCGTCAGTATGAACACATCTTCTCCAGTTCTTCGGACCGAATGGCCTTGGTTGATAAAAATTATCATTATCGGGTTGTTAATGACACATACGCAGCTACTTTTAACCTAACCCCGGCTCAAATGATTGGAAAATCAATGAGAGAAATATTTAGTAAGGAATTTTTTGACTCTGTGATACAGCCGACCGCAATCAAATGCTTAAAAGGAGAAGAAGTAGTAAGACAAGAATGGTTTAAATTCCCTGAACCGACAGGGCTCAGGTATATTGAGATAAAATACTCTCCTTATTATGATGATCAGGGATTAACATTAGGGTTTGTTATTAACGGTAGAGATAGAACAAAGCGTAAACACGCAGAAGATGCCCTTCTATTAAATACTCAATATCTTAAAGAAACTCAACAGATTGCAAATTTAGGAACGTATACTTTGGACTTTACAACTGGTTTGTGGGAATGCTCAGAAGTTCTTAATACCATCTTGGGGATCAATGCCAACTATAAAAAAGATGTTGAGGGCTGGTTGGAAATCGTCCACCCGGAATTTCGTCAAATAATGGCTAATTATTTTAGTAATGAGGTGGTTGGGAAAGGATTGGACTTCAATAAAGAATATAAAATTAGAAGGATAAATGATGAAGAAACTCGTTGGGTACATGGTATTGGACGATTAAAATTTAATGATGATCATGAACCCATTTCTATGATTGGTACTATTAGAGATATTACCGACAGCAAAAACGCGGAAGAAGCATTAATTCAGGCAAAAGAAAAAGCTGAAGAAAGTGACCGTTTAAAATCTGCATTCCTTGCAAATATGAGTCATGAAATTCGAACCCCGATGAACGGTATACTTGGATTTGCAGAGCTTCTGAAAGAACCAAGACTTTCTGGCAAAGAACAACAGAATTATATTCAAATTATAGAACGGAGTGGAATCCGGATGCTCAATATTATTAATGATATCATTAATATTTCGAAAATTGAGTCAGGACAAATGGATGTTACAATTTCAACAACTGATATAAATGAGCAGTTAAAATATATCTATAAATTCTTCAAACCTGAGATTGAACAGAAGAAGTTACAGCTAGTTTTCGACAAAAAGTTGAATTCGAGTAATTCAATAATACAAACTGACAGAGAAAAATTATATGCGATTTTGACAAACCTGGTTAAGAATGCGATTAAATTCACAGAAAAGGGAAGTATTGAAATTGGTTGTGTAAAGAAAGATGAATTTATAGAGTTTTTCGTGAAGGATACAGGTGCAGGGATTCCGGTCGATCAGCAGAATGTTATTTTTGAAAGATTTATTCAAGGCAGCGTGTCAATTACCCGAAGTTATGAAGGTGCTGGTTTAGGGCTTTCCATTACTGAGGCGTATGTTAATTTGCTAGGTGGTAAAATTTGGGTTGAGAGTGAAGTAGGGCATGGCGCAGCATTTCATTTTACAATACCATATAAGCAGGTTGATACTGGTGATCGAAGTAATGATAGAAAGTTATCAATTACTGAAATAGAATCCGATAAAAAGAGTTTGAATGAAAAGCTAAAAATGCTTATTGTCGAAGACGATGAGGTTTCATCGATACTACTTTCAACAACTCTGGAAAGCTATTGTAAGGAAATTATTGTTGCAGTCAATGGAGCTGAAGCAATTGAGGTTTGTAAAAGCAATGCAGATATTGATTTAATTCTGATGGATCTGAAAATGCCTGAAATGAATGGATTTGAAGCTACCAACCGAATTAGGAAATTCAATAAAGAAGTAATTATTATCGCTCAAACTGCTTTTGCTTTAGCCGATGATCGCGAAATGGCAATTGATGCGGGATGCAATGATTATATTTCAAAACCAATTGACAGGGAGAAACTGATTCTATTGCTAGATAAGTATTTCAAATAAACGATGTCGATTATATAAACCTTTCATTTACTTTAGTAATAGTAACGTTGGTTACAACGTTATTGAATTGCGTCTTTTTCCGATATGTAGGGATTTTCTACTTTTTCTTCACCAATTATAGTTTGTGGTCCATGTCCTGGATAGGCAATGGTATTTTCGTCGAGAAATTTGTAAAGTTTGCGAACAGATTCTATTTGTTTTGGAAATGAAGAGTTCGGATATTTTTGGGTGTTTCCAACTCCTCTGTAAAATAGTTCATCACCGGTAAATGCAATTTTATCAGTATAGTAGCATATGCTTCCGGGTGCATGACCCGGTACAAGCAATGTTTTTATTAGTGTATTCCCTATATACAGGCTGTCATTTTCCTGAATCCATATGTCTGGTTCTCCAATTTCAGTGAAATCCATATCCGCAATTCGATACAACTCAACTTCACTTTTTAAAATTTTCACAGCTGATTTTGAGTAGGTTTCCTTCCAATTCGAATAAACATGCAGCATCGCATCATATTCTTCTTTTGAGAAACAAACCTTAGCTTCTGGAAATTTTTTCCTAATTGAAGCCAGACCATAAACATGATCAGGATGGCAATGCGTGATGAAGATGTACTTTAGCTGGATATCCTTATCGGATATGAGTTGAATTAATGAGTCAACCTTTTCACTCACATCAACAAGGGCTGCCTCATTACTTTCTATGTCATAAAGTAAATAGCAATTAGTTTGATAAGTCAGACTAGTTTCTGTTTCGATAACCAGCCCATTTATATCTTTCCCAGCAACGATAACGAAAAAAGTTAGAGCAATGGACATTGCTCTCAATAAGCCAATTCTTTTCATAAATAAGTCCCTTCATTTAGTTGTTCAGATCAATCGCAAAAA
This sequence comes from Sunxiuqinia sp. A32, assembly GCF_052690465.1. Taxonomy (NCBI): domain Bacteria; kingdom Pseudomonadati; phylum Bacteroidota; class Bacteroidia; order Marinilabiliales; family Prolixibacteraceae; genus Sunxiuqinia; species Sunxiuqinia sp. A32. The sequence goes on along the minus strand of NZ_JBQYLI010000007.1, from coordinate 199,593 downwards.
CCTGAACTATCTAAATTTAGACTTTTTTCTTGAAATATTCTTGTCAATTATTAAATTAGCTTTAGAATAAATTGCATATTAATGTAGTTTTGTAATGAACAAATTGTAATTAATGCAATTTATTTTTTTGTTAAAACCAATCTATCAACGATTCTTTAAGAATGAACAAGGTATTACACTTACTATTAGTGATATATTTTAGCATTGGATGTTTCCAGACGAATGCACAGCAAAATGAAATTATTAATCGTCCAATTGAAGAGATAATCAAGCCATTTGGAGAAAGCAGTCTTTTTAGTGGGACGTTGTTGGTGGCTAAGAATGGAGAGGTCATTTTTAAGAAAGCATACGGGAGTGAAGACCTCGAAAACGACAAGCAGAACTCAATTCATACAAAATTTATCCTAGGTCCAACTACTCAGATCTTTACCTCAGTCTTGATTTTTAAAATGATTGATGAAGGAAGTTTGAGTCTTGATTCCAAACTGAGTGAATTTTTCACGGGTTTGCCTGATCAGCTATCTCAGGTTGCAATTAAGCATTTGCTGAATCATACTTCGGGGATTCAAAATTATTATCAAATGGAAGGTTGGTCTGAAGGTAAATTTGATCAGGGCATTAGTGATGATGATTTTATCAACGTAATAGAGCAAATGCCTTTGCTCTTTGATCCTGGAACAAATTATTTTTATTCAAATGCTGGTTATTTTCTATTAGCAAAGATTATAGAAAAAGTAAGTGGAAAAGTTTATAAACAGGTTCTGAATGATTTAATTCTTCAACCTCTCGAAATGGAAAATACAGGAATTGTCGAAAATATGGGAGAAATTTCTGATTTGTCATTCGGATATTTCTTGTCATCAGAAGGGCTTAAGAAACAACCGGATTTAAATCTGGCTTTATTCAAAGGGACGGGTAATATTTATTCAACAGTTGATGACTTCTACAAGTTAGACAGCGCACTTTATACTGACCAATTATTGTCGGAGTTGAGTAAATCTATCTTATTTGATCCCTCAAATAATTATGGTTGGAAAACAAAAAATTTTACGATTACTGGTCACACGGGGGAATTGATGTTGCACGAGAGTAGTGGCGAGACGGATAGTTATAGTTCTTTAATCACAAGGTTTCCAAATGAAAGGCATACTATAATTCTATTAGGAAATACAGGAACCGGTCAATTAGTGAAAGAGAAAATTGTGGGCGAGATTTCTAAACTATTGTATGATATTCCAATACTCGATTCGAAAAAAGATGTAATGCCATTAATAGCAAAATCTCTTTTACGGGGTGATCTTGATGCAACAATTAAAAGAATTGTGTCTGTCAATTATCTCTTTGATGCGGAAGAAAAATTAATCAGTGAATTTGGAAATCAACTTTCCTGGTATGGAAGAACGAATGACGCAATTAAAGTTTTTGAATTAAATGCCCAATTGTTTCCAAAGTCATCCGGTGCGCTATTTCAGCTAGCTGAAAAATATAAGGAAAATAATCAATTAGATAAGGCAATACCTGTTTATGAGAAGGTACTGGATTTTTATCCTAATAATACGTATATTCTGAATATAATCAATCAAAACAGTCCTTAGTAAATGGATTGTGTCTTTATGCGCTGGAAATTTGATTAGTGATAATTTTTATATTAGAAGATAGAGATTATAGTCTAAAAGTTTATGAAAGAGAATTTCAATTATAGATATGACCCGAAGACCCGAATATTATACAAGAAATATTTTGGTATTATTAAGATTACGGATATACATTTATCTTGGGAATACGCCATTGAGAATAAACTGATACCAAAGAATATTCGAGGATATATATTAGACTATAGAGAAGCGTCATTTGCAATCGATATGGAAGAGTATACACAAATATCAGACTTTTATCGATTGCATCTTGAGTTATTCCAAAATATGAAGATTGCAATAGTCACTGAATCTCCTAAGGATATTGTAATTCCTACCTTAGTACAAAACGAGGATGATGGTTATTTATCCAGACCTTTTTCAAGTATTGAAGCTGCAATTAAGTGGGTGTTATCATAAAAAAGCCCTAACCATTGCTGATTAGGGCTCAATAAGAATATCTGGAATCTTAGTTTTCTGAAATCCATTTAGCAATCCAATCACCAACCTCAGAGGTTTTATATGATTTGTCTTCAGCGATATCTTCTGTAACAACCCCTTCTGACATGGAAGCAGCAACTGCGTCACGGATTAATTTGCCTTCGTCCATTAAATTGAACGCATATTCAAACATCATCGCTGCTGAAAGAATCGTTGCAATTGGGTTCGCAATGTCTTTTCCTGCCGCTTGTGGGTATGATCCATGGATTGGTTCAAACACTGATGTATGAATCCCCATTGATGCAGATGGAAGTAATCCTAAAGAACCTGTAATCACACTTGCTTCATCAGTTAAAATATCGCCAAACATGTTTTCTGTAACCATCACATCGAAGTTTTTAGGCCACTGGATAATTTGCATCGCTGCATTATCAACAAACATGTATTCTGTAGTTACATCAGGATAGTTTGGAGCCATCTCCTGAGCTACTTCTCTCCAAAGTCTTGAACTTTCAAGAACGTTGGCTTTGTCAACCACAGTTAGTTTCTTGTTTCTTTTTAGTGCGAATTCGTAGCCTAATTTAAGGATACGTTCAATTTCTTCGCGGGTGTATGTACACGTATCAAATGCTGTATTCCCGTCGTCTTTGCGCCCTTTCTCACCAAAATAAATACCACCGGTTAATTCACGGATAGCAACAAAATCAGCTCCTTCTACTAACTCGCGACGAAGTGGTGATTTATGCAGCAGCGATTCGAAAGTTTCTACGGGGCGAATATTGGCATATAACCCCAGTTTTTTGCGCATCAAAAGAAGTCCTTGTTCCGGGCGGACTTTGGCTTTTGGGTTATTATCAAATTTTGGATCACCAATAGCACCAAAAAGTACTGCATCTGATTTCATGCACAATTCGTGTGTATTGTCAGGATAGGGTTCTCCAACTTGATCGATGGCAGTTGCACCGGTTAAACCATGTTGATATTCCAATTCGTGATTAAATTTTTCAGCAATAGCTTTTACAGCTTTCATCGCCTGTTCAATAATCTCAGGCCCAATTCCGTCTCCTGGGAGAACAGCAAGATTTAGTTTCATTTTTATGTTATTTCAATTTTTGTTTATGAGCATGTTTTTGCTACCGAATAGAGCATTCTTTTACTCTCTACCATTTTTGAATTATGACATCCAACTTTTTGACAAACCCCTAAACAATGCGAATATGATTTCTCTGAAGATGTAAACAATGTTAACATTTGATTATCACAAACGTAGCAGCTTGAATATACCGGTAGTTTTGCATTGCATTCCGGACAAAACATTTCAAGTAGGTCTCCGTTTTTTAATTTGATATCAATGGTAATTTTTGAATAATCTCCAAATTTAGGGCTCAAGGCCAAAAAGCCTTCATCGTTGCCATTCCGTTTTACCTTTACCTTAATTCCAGGGTGCTCGCAAAAATGCATGTTTTCATCAATTAATGAATGTCCGTTAGGACAGAAGCACTCTTTTAAAACAACTTGACTTTTTTGTTTTTTTGGACGCCTGGCAAGGCGAAAAATCTTGTTTTTTGGAAAGTGTATTTTCCCTTGGTTGGTAAATCGGTTCATGGCGTATCAATTTTTATGTGTTTGTATGTTCCAATAAATTTAACATCCGTATGGTTGCTTTTATGGCAGCCGCAGTTTGGTCAGGGTCGAGTCCGCGTGTTTTAAATTCGCGATCCATTTCCCATAGGATAACTGTTTCAACTAACGCGTCAGTTTTTCCACCAGGAGGAATAGACACCGTATAGTCCAAAAGTTTAGGGAATGGCTTCTTTAGTCTAGTATAGATGTTTTTCAATGCATTCATGAAAGCATCATACTGGCCATCACCAGATGCACTTTCTTCGAAATTTTTCCCATCAACTTTAATACTGACAGTTGCTGCCGGTTTTAATCCCATCGCATGAGACAGGGAATAATTGTTGATGTGAATTCGTTGTTCAAGACTTTCGTGAAGAACATCAGCTACAATATACGGCAAATCTTCTGCAGTTACGGTTTCTTTTCTGTCTCCAAGCTCAATAATACGGTTTGTTACCTTTTTTAGAGCGTCAGGAGTCAGCTCAATGCCGATGTCTTCTAAGTTTGCTTTAATGTTAGCTTTTCCTGAAGTTTTTCCTAGAGCATATGTTCTTATCCTTCCAAAACGTTCAGGAAGCAGGTCATTAAAGTACAAATTGTTCTTATTGTCGCCATCTGCATGTACGCCACTACACTGTGTGAACACAAATTCGCCAATCAATGGTTTATTTGTAGGGATACGGATTCCTGAAAAAGTCTCTACCAGTTTCGAAACCCTGTTTAGCATGGATTCATTTACCAGGGTTTTCATATTTAAATGATCTTTGATCGTTGCAATGACACTTGAAAGTGGAGCATTCCCTGCACGTTCACCCAAACCATTTACAGTGGTGTGGACACAACGAATTCCAGCCTTAATTGCATGGAAAACATTAGCAATCGCAAGATCGTAATCATTATGAGCATGGAAATCAAAGTTTACACTTGGATAAGATTCTATCATTTCTTTACAGAATTCATAGGTCTCGTCCGGATCTAGGATTCCAAGCGTGTCCGGAAGCATGATTCTATTGATGTTCATGTCCTTCATTTTTGAGACCATGAAATGAACGTAATCTTTAGAGTTACGCATTCCATTTGACCAGTCTTCGAGATAGACATTTACCGAAATGCCAAGTTCTTCAGCGTAATCTAATGACTTCTGAATATCAGCAATGTGCTCTTCCGGAGTTTTTCTAAGTTGCTGAGTTACGTGTTTGTATGAACCTTTACAAAGTAAGTTCAGAACTTTACCACCGGCATCATTAATCCAGTCTATTGAGATTTTTCCATCAACAAATCCAAGTATTTCAATCTTGTTAAGATGTCCGTTGTTGTTAGCCCAATCCATAATTCGACGGGCAGCATTAAACTCTCCCTCAGAAACTCTGGCTGATGCAATTTCAATGCGATCAACCTTAACATTCTCAAGAAGAACTTTAGCTACACTTAGCTTTTCTGTATCAGTAAATGAAACTCCAGAGGTTTGTTCACCATCCCTCAGTGTTGTGTCCATTATACTGAGCACATCGGTTTGCACCTCAACTACTTTCCCCGTCATGATTGGTTATTTTTATTTTTCAAACGCTTCAATTTCAGCTTTCATATCTACAAGAAAGTCGATATCATCTAACCCATTTTGCAGACAATGTTTTTTATATGGATTAATTTCAAATTCTTCAGACTTACCGGTTGCAGCAATTGTAAACGTTTGTTTTTCCAAATCCACCTCAAATTCAGTAGTTGGATCAACCTCTATTGCAGCAAATATTTTTTCAAGGAAAGCTGGTGTAACAACAACAGGAAGTAATCCATTGTTCAAGGCATTTCCTTTAAAAATGTCGGCAAAAAAGCTGGAAACAACCACACGGAAACCATAATCGTAAATTGACCAGGCAGCGTGCTCACGACTTGAACCACTACCAAAGTTCTTGCCGCCAACTAGAATTTTCCCAGTGTATTTACTATCATTCAATGGAAAATCAGCAATTGGTTGATTGCTTTTATCGTATCTCCAGTCACGGAAAAGATTATCTCCAAATCCCTTACGTTCCACTGCTTTTAAAAATCGAGCTGGAATAATCTGGTCTGTGTCAACATTCTCTATTGGCATCGGTACCGCTGGAGATTTTAAGGTTATAAATTTATCGTAGGCCATTTTTATTTATGATTTATTATTTTCTACTTATTATTTAATTGAATTGATTTTCTTGATGAAATGAAAATAGACGTTAATTCAGATGCTTCTTTTATCAGCGGATCAGAAATACTTGAGTGAAGAATATTTTCTTCAGAGGCAAATTCCAACCAAAAACCGCATTCGTCTGCTTCTTCGATAACAATTGATAATTTTGCAGTAAATGCTGCTTTTGAATGAGCTAAATTGGCAGCTCTATAATTTGCTGCGACTGATGTTGAACATCTTATCAATTGCCCACTGATATGACTGCCAAGCTTACTTCCTTCCAATGAAACAGCATCCTTGACACAATTGTGCGCGAACAGTTTTGTCCTATTTTCAAGAATCTGCTTATTCATATATCATCAATAATCATTCATCAATAATCAATTACATTAGTTCGCGTGGGTCGGTTACAACACCGGTTATAGCAACAGCTGCTGCAGTAAGAGGGCTAGCAAGCATGGTGCGTGCACCAGGACCTTGACGCCCTTCAAAGTTTCTGTTAGATGTAGCAACTGCATATTTTCCTTCAGGAATTTTATCATCATTCATCGCTAAACAAGCAGAGCATCCAGGCTGGCGAAGAGCCATTCCTGCTTCTTCAAATATTTTATCCAATCCTTCAGCAAGAATTTGCTTCTCAACTGCTTTTGATCCAGGAACTAACCAAACATTAATGTCGGCAGCTTTTTTCTTTCCTTTTACAAAATCAGCAAAAGCTCTGAAGTCTTCAATGCGTCCATTCGTACAACTTCCTAGAAATACATAATCAACCTTTTTCCCTTTTAAGGCTTCACCTGGTTGGTAATCCATGTACTTCAGTGATTTTAGGAAAGTCGTTTTATCAGTACCTTCTAAATCGCTTCCGGTAGGAATTGACTGAGTTACGCCAATACCCATTCCTGGGTTCGTTCCATAAGTAATCATTGGCTCAATGTCAGCTGCGTCAAAATGATACTCAGTATCGAATTTAGCACCTTCATCAGTTTTTAATGATTTCCAATATTCTACAGCTTTATCCCAATCAGCATCTTTTGGAGCGAATTCACGTCCTTCGATATAGTTGATTGTTGTCTCATCCGGAGCAATCATTCCACCACGAGCACCACTTTCAATACTCAGGTTGCACAAGGTCATTCGACCTTCCATGCTCAAACTGGTAATTGCAGAACCTGCATACTCAATAAAGTGGCCAGTTCCACCACTAGTTGATATTTTTGAAATAATATAAAGTGCGATATCCTTTGCAGTTACACCTTTACTTAATTCACCATCAACGGTAATTTTCATTTTCTTGGGTTTTGGCTGCATAATACATTGGCTGGCCAATACCATTTCAACCTCGCTGGTTCCAATACCAAAAGCGATAGCTCCAAAAGCTCCGTGAGTTGAGGTGTGACTATCACCGCAAACAATGGTCATGCCTGGCTGGGTAAGCCCCATCTCTGGTCCAATAATATGAACAACGCCATGTCCTTCAGTTCCCAATCCGTGATAGGTAATCCCGTGTTCTTTACAATTTTTTTCAAGCATTTCTACCTGATTGCGGGAAAGCTCATCTTTAATGCTTAATTCCTGATTAATTGTAGGAACGTTATGGTCCGGTGTTGCAGTGGTTTGATCTGGACGGAATACTTTCAAACCGCGATTTTTCAATCCTAAAAATGCAACAGGGCTTGTTACCTCATGTATAAAATGTCTATCGATATACAAAACATTGGGACCTCCTTCAACATTTTTCACAACATGTGAATCCCAAATCTTATCAAATAAAGTTTTTGCTTCCATAATAAATTTAAAATCTTGTCGACCAGTGTTTGCTGGTCCTGTATTCTATGGTATTTATTTTATTTACTGTACCGGAATTTTATTGATTCCGTCCAGAAATGCTTCTACTGATGCAGTGATGATATCAGTGTTTGCTCCAAATCCATGGAACATCGTGCCGTTAAAATCAATTTGCATATGAACTTTACCAACATCGTCGCTGCCATGATTGATCGCTTGCACTAAAAATTCATCTATAGTAACCTGTCTGTGGATAATTTGTTTAACTGCATTAATCGCTGCATCAACTGGTCCGTTTCCTGAAGCCGAAGCATCAAACTTTTCACCAGAGATATCTAAAGTCACATTAGCCATTGGTTTCAATGTTTTGCCAGAGACTACCTGCAAGTGTTCCAGTTTAATACGTCTTTCTGTTCGGGTTGCATCACCAACTAATAAAGCAACATCGTCGTCACGTATCTCTTTCTTTTTATCAGCTAATTTCAAGAACTCTTCATAAACTTCATCCAATTTAGATTTGTCCAATTCGAAGCCCAATAACTCCAGGCGGTGTTTCAATGCAGCACGTCCACTGCGAGCTGTCAATAAGATTGAAGATTCATTGATACCCACATCTTTTGGATCCATGATTTCGTAATTCTCACGATTTTTTAACACACCATCCTGATGAATACCTGATGAGTGAGCAAATGCATTTCGTCCAACAACAGCCTTGTTTGGTTGTACCGGCATGTTCATCAGATTCGAAACCATACGGCTGGTACGATAAATATTTGTTGTATTGATGTTGGTGTCAATGTTCAATACCTGGTAACGACTTTTCAGAGTCATTACAACTTCTTCCAAAGATGTGTTACCGGCACGTTCTCCAATACCATTGATGGTCACTTCAGCTTGGCGGGCACCATTCATAATACCGGCAATTGTATTGGCAGTAGCCATTCCAAGGTCGTTGTGACAGTGTGTGGCAATGATTGCTTTGTCAATGTTTTTAACATTGTCAACCAAGTACTTAATTTTTTCTCCGAATTCGTGAGGCAAACAATATCCTGTTGTATCAGGAATGTTTACGACTGTTGCACCAGCTTTAATTACTGCTTCAACCACACGCGCCAAGTATTCATTCTCGGAGCGTCCCGCATCTTCAGCGTAGAATTCAACGTCTTCAACGTACTTCTTCGCATATTTAACCGCTTCAACAGCACGTTCTAAAATCTCATCAGGGTTCGAGTTGAGTTTGTGGTGAATGTGGTAATATGAAGTACCAATACCTGTGTGAATACGCGGTTTTTTCGCGAATTTTAGGGCATCAGCAGCAACTTCAATATCTTTCTTTACTGCACGGGTTAACCCGCAAATGGTTGGCCATGTTACAGCCTTTGAAATTTCCACAACCGATTCAAAATCACCAGGGCTTGAAATAGGGAAGCCGGCTTCGATCACATCGACGCCTAATTCCTCCAATGCTTTTGCCACCTCAATTTTTTCAACGGTGTTTAATTGACAACCAGGAACTTGTTCTCCGTCCCTTAATGTGGTGTCAAAAATGTACAATCTGTCGCTCATAACGCAATGATTTGATTTATTTTTATTTAAAATTTTTCGCATCAAAAAAGCCATTCTCATTTGAGAATGGCTTTATGTCTATTTTTATACTTATTTACTCCATACCATTCTCATTACCGCATCCAAAGTAGAATACCGAGTAGAATACCGAGAATAGAAATAGAGCTAATTTTGATCATGTCTTCAATGATTTCCTGCAAATATGACAATTTAATTTTAAAATGAAAATTAAGTAGCCACTTTTTTTACAATCTTTAATAAAAAGATACAATTGTCTTAATATAGTCAGTGCTAAATAATTTCAAATTTAAAACACGCTAAGATGAAAATAGTTTAGCATTATTGTAATGAAAATAGCACTCAACCGTAATACTTGAAACAAACAACAATTGCTAAGCACCCATGACACAGGCGGATTTTGAAAACATAATTTTAGGGATGAAGGAAAATTTGTATCGATTTGCATTAAGTATCCTTGGTTGTTCAGATGATGCGCAAGATGCTGTTCAAGAGGTTGTTCTTCGGTTGTGGAACCAACGAAAACAATTAGATAAAACAAAAAATATTGAAAGTTTTTGTATGAGTGCAATTCGGAATTATTGCATAGATACTCTGAGAAAGAGGAAACAACAAGAACAATATATTGGAAATAACAATCACAATGATTCGGAACTTCCAGTGCATGATACAAAAGATCTTGTACATAAAATTAGGCACGAATTGAACGGATTACCTCTACAACAGAGGATCGCGGTGGAACTGAAAGATTTTCAGGGGTACGAATATCAAGAGATTAGTGAGATGTTGAATTTGCCAGTAAATGCAATAAGGGTGAGTGTTTCCAGAGGGCGTAAACGATTATTTGAAATTTTTAAGGAGGAATTAGCATATGAATAGTCAGAAAGATAATATGGATGATTTTCTCAATGGTTTAAAATCATTGGATGATACGATTCACGATGACAGTCAAGAGTTGGCTGATTCTGAGTTTCTAATATCTTATAAAAAGTTGATCGATTCTTCCAAAGATCAGGGCATTCCTGAATTTGATCCTTTCAGGAAAATATCGCAGCGCAAGGCAACGCGCAAATTGAAAATGAAGCGAATTTTTTATAGTTCGGCTGCGAGTATATTATTGGCTTTGTTGATCGGATTTTTATTTATTGAAAAGCAAAACAGAAATTCAGAGATGGCTGCTCTCACCGAAGCACAATTGGTGGAACTAAATGAAAATACAGTATATGCATTAGGTACGATGTCTCAACAATTAAATTCTTCCCTTCAGCATCTCGACCAAATGCAAGATTTGGAAAAGCCATTCAAAAGTTTGCAATAACCAGGAATCAATAATACAGATAACAATAAAAAACGATGAAAATGAAAATTAAATTAGTTCTTATTTTGCTACTGGCTAGTGTTGCCGCGTTTGCTCAGAATGGTTCAATATCGATTGATGAATCGATTGATTTGATCAGAAAACAAAAGGATGTAACTTTTTTTGAAGTTTCAAAAGAGATGTTTCAAATGCTCTCAGAAGCAAAAAATATTTCTCCAGAACTAAAGACGTATTATAGTCAGCTCACAAAAATTAGAATGATTGAGGATAATAACCGTAATTATGAAGAAGGTAATACGGATGAGTTTTATAATTCATTTTTAGAACAAACTAACCTGAAAAATTACACGCTATTAATGGTTTCAGAGGAAAGAAGAGAAAAAATTTCGTTCTTTAAACGTGAAGGATCAAATGATGAAAACCAGTTTCTGTTGCTCACTAACAAATCTATTATTTATGTCTGTGGAAGCATCGATTTAAAATCGATACACGAATTTCAGATGATCATGCAAGTTGCGGGCAGCGCTTTTGGACATTAAAAGCCTTAGCGATTATTTTACTTAGTTGGATTGAAAGCTCAATAATTTATTAATTTTGGAGTGTTGTAGAAGTACAACATTTGACAATGATTAAAGCTGCCGGTAATGGAGACGCACCAAAACCGGCAGCTTTTTTTTAGCACATTCGTTGAATAGATCTTTTTCTTGCAGACGTAAGGGCGATTTTCTTCAGTTATTGATGTTGAGTAAGTATAATCTTGTTATAAACGCTGACATTTAAACCGCCTCTTTTCGCCGGTTCCCAATCAGGAATTTGAGCCAGGATTTTTTCATATGCAGTATTTATTTCATTTGAAGCAGAACTTTTGGCAATATGTGCATCTCTGACTTTACCATTTTTACCAACAATAAAACTGAGAAGTATTTCATATTCACTTTTTTCGAAATCGATGTCAGGATACTTTTTATATTGATTTTTCATCCATATGCTGAGGCCTCCTTGTGTGAATTTTGCTGTTTCATTGACGTCTCCAGCAAAATATATGAGATCATCGGAATTTGGTGTTGACTGGACAATCCAGTAACTGTGATCAAGCGCTTCACGGACCTCATCGATACGGCTTAGTGGAATCGATTCATCAACTGAAAGGAAAATCCAATCATTATTGCCTGAATTATACCATTCCTTCCCCTTTTTAGCTATTTCCTGCAATGAGCACAGCTTGGCATCAATATAATTACCGTCCTTTTTAATTTCAATTGTTCTTTTAAACTGATCATATTGACCGGTTTGAGCTTGAATTTCATATACCGGATAGATTGTGTTCTCGGCGGTATTATGCTGGACCGGTGCTTCATCTGCCTTTTTGCCGAAGGCCATAAATACTAGTCCAAGCACGGGAAGGAAGATCGCCACCTTCCATCGCCATGCGGTACTGATTTTTTGCTTGTTGATCATAGTAATACGTTTTTTAATTTGACAATGATTAAAACTGTTTGCAAGTGCGAACTTCTGATGTCCGACACTTTTTCTAATAATTAATAATTGATATTGAGTTGCATCAATTCCTAACTGAAGAGTGTGCTGATCTGCCTGAAATTCATGAATTTCTTTTAGATCACGTGCCATCCGGTATACCAAAGGATTAAACCAGAAAACAATTTTTACAATTTCCATGATGATGAGGTCGATAAAGTGCCTCATCCGAATATGCGATAGTTCATGAGTAATGATTGCTTCAGAATTGGTTTCAAAATCATGTTGAGATATCAGAATATAATGACCAAATGAGAATGCCGGAATGTCATCACAGATAATCATCAAATGAATTCCATCAACTGTCGTTCTTGTGGCTTTTCTAAAAAGTAGTAAAACTGAAATTATGCTGTGTGCCAAAATTCCAAGCATTACCAACACACCGAATAGGTATAGGTTTTTCAAAATGCTTGTAGTGGAAATGTGTTTTGCTTGAATCGTTTCAGGTGGTGCAGCTGATGATTGGGTTATGTCTGTTGAGCGGAATAGCTGCAGTGGTTCATTGATCGAAGTAATATCCTGATTCGCAATATTCAATTCTGATTTTGTTATCGATGAAGTAAGTATTGGCGATTGTAAAAATGGAATAATTACAGAAATCAATACGAAAAGAATTAAAAGGTATCGACTGAGTTTGAAATAGGTCTCATTTCGCATCAATACCCGGAATGCCACGTATAGAATGCTTAAACTGGCAGTTGATTTGATTAGTAGTATAAATAGGTTATTCATTTTTTTTGTTTTTTTGTTCTTCAACCTGGCGGATTAATTCTTTTATTTCTTCGGTTGTTATTTCTTGCTCTTCAACAAACATCGAAACGACTGATGCATAAGACTTATCAAAATACTTTTTTACAATTTTATTAATCGAAGTCTTGCTGAATTCTTCCAGCGAAATTTTTGCATAGTACCGATGGGTATTTCCAAATTGCTCATGTGCTAAAAACCCTTTCTCTTCAAGTCCTCTGACTATGGTGGAAATGGTATTGTAGTGCGGTTTTGGGGAGGCAAGAAGGTCTACAACTTCTTTAACAAATAGTGGTCCTTTGTGCCAAAAATGTTCCATTATTTCCTCTTCTCGATTTGTTAAATGTTTCATGGTAAAAATATTTTCATCAAATATAACTATAAAAATTAGTTTTACAACTACTAATTTAGTTTAATAACTATTTGTTGTAGTTTGGTTGGTTTAATCTGGAAGTTTGAACAGTCTTAATCTGGATTCAAATTATTGATTACAGAATAAATCATCTTGTTTTTGTAACATTTTGAAGTACTTTGCATCAAAGGAGCAAACTTTAAAAGAAATATAATGGAAGATTTAATGTTGACGCTAGTTTGGCTTGGTTTTTTTGCAGCCATTTTTTTAGGATGGTATTTTTATTTAAAAGCGCGTAATAAAGAACGGATGGCCTTGATTGAAAGGGACAAGGATGTCTCTGAAATTTATGCAAAAAGGGAACGGGAATTCCGGTTTCGTTTTCCATGGTTAAAATTGGGGATGCTGATTACCGGAGGAGGTCTAGGACTTAGTATAGCCGTTTTCTTGACGTTGTCAGATGAAGGGGCTGAGCTTATTAAAAGAACAGATGGAGCTGCTATCTTTGCACTAATTTTGCTTTTTGGTGGCATTGCAATGATCATCTCTCACTACATTGATAAGCCAAAGAACAGCTAAAAGAATGGATAACCTCCATATTCAGAAAGTACTCAGCGGGGACACCGAAAGTTTCAGGTATTTTATAATGAATTATAAAGACCTGGCATTTTCAGTGGCCCTTTCTGTGGTGAAAGACGAATTTTGGGCAGAGGAGGTTGTTCAGGAATCATTTATTAAGGTATTCAATAGTTTAAAATCATTCAAGGGGAAATCTTCTTTTAAAACCTGGTTGTACCGGATTGTTATTAATGAAGCATTTCAGCGATTGAGAGATGAGAAAAAAGAGCATGTGTATTCTGATAAAATCCGGGAGTATGATCTAGATGATGTGGATGATGGATTTAAAGGATTGAATCTGGAAGAGCAGGAGGTCGTTGTTCAGAAGGCGCTGAAGTTAATTTCAGCAAAAGAAAGTTTGGTGTTGAGGTTGTTTTATTTTGACGGTCATGATAATAAAACGATTTCAGATGAAACTGGTTGGTCTGAAGCAAATGTTAGGGTAATTTTGTACAGGGCGAGAAAAAGTTTGTTGGCAGTCATTCAGGAAATGATTAATAAAAACATTAAGGTTGAAAGCTATGGACAAGCAAAATAAGGAAGAAAAGGTTGTTGGTAAACTGATGCAAAAGTCGTTGGTTGAAATGCCATTTCGTGATTTTGAAGATAGATTGATGGCTAAAATTGTTGACGAAAAACAAAGGCAGAAGTCAGTTTCCAATACGATTCGAATTGCATGGATCTTCTTCTGCCTGGGTTTATTTTTTGGACTGCTAATTACCAGCCTTGTAGCTAACCTGGAACAATTAATAATTGGAATCCCTGCAAAAAAACTTGCATTTGGCTTACAAATAGGAATTGCTGTTATTCTCTTACTGCAGTTCGATAAGTTGCTCGACTTTACCATTAAGAGAAAGGAAGATTAGAACTTGGTAACTTCCGGTATCTCCTCTTGTTTTTCAAATTTAATATTCGCAACAATTCCCGATTTACTTCTCCAATTCATTGACGGACTTACTAAAGTCAGTTTTTTGCCTCGAATTTCTGCACGACGAATTTTATCTAACCCTTCACTATTCGGGAAAAACGATCCTTCTACATGATGTACCACATAATCTTTTTCACGATTGTATTCATAGGTGCCAAAATAAGAAACAGGCATAAATGCCACTTTAGATTGATCACATGGTTCGTCATTCAATGACTTTGGCATGTACTGAACCGAAAAATGTCCAGTCGGTGTATAATGTACATAACCAATTGCGTCTTCTCCGAATGGATACTCTGTTTCCCCGTTGGGACTTTCAATCTGAAATGAAGTTAATTTGTACGTTCCTTCAATTATTGTATGCATAATGATCAAATTTTATTGACATTAATTTACAGCGAAAAGTTTAAAAAGTTCACTAAGCAAATATGTTTAAGAAACTAATATTTTTGGATGTGGGATTTCATCCACTGGCCATTTGTTGTTAGTCGTTGTCGTTAAGTCATTTGTAGAAAATAAACACGGTGCAATTAGCATTGAGAAAACTCTCAGATTGAAGCGAGATTCATTTGCTGTCATTAGTAAAATCAGTAATTGGCATATGGATATTGCTGACTGTGACTGATCACTGAATACTCGTTACTGTAACCGGCAACTCGAAACTCGAATCACCCCAAAGCAACGTCCAAAGCCATCATGACCGCAAAACCAAGCATGGCACCAATAGTGGCAATATCTGTGTTCTTTTCCAATTGCGATTCAGGAATTAATTCTTCAACAACTACATAAATCATTGCACCAGCAGCAAACGAAAGTGCATAGGGTAGAATCGGTCTCATCATCAAAACAGCGGCTGCACCAATAACACCGGCAATCGGTTCTACAATTCCAGATGCCTGGCCATACATGAAACTTTTTGTTCGTGAGAATCCTTCGCGTCTTAACGGAACTGAAACCGCAGCTCCTTCCGGGAAATTTTGAATCCCAATACCAATTGCCAATGCGATTGCTCCTGCCAATGATGCTGCTGGAATGCCGGCTGCTACTGCGCCAAACGCTACGCCAACAGCAAGCCCCTCCGGGATATTATGCAAGGTGATCGCTAACACAAGTAGCACGCTTCGACGCCATGATGTGGAGATACCTTCTGCTTCTTCTTTTGGAAAACCCAAGTGAAGGTGGGGGATGAGTTGGTCAGCCAACCATAAAAAAGCACCGCCAGTTAAAAATCCAATTACTGCCGGAATCCATGGATTGTCAGTCGTTTCTTCCGCTAATTCAATGGCGGGGCTGAGCAACGACCAAAAACTTGCGGCAATCATTACTCCTGCAGCAAAACCCAACATACCATCTAATACTTTTCGATTGATTTTTTTGAAAAAGAAAACCATTGCAGCACCAACTGCTGTAACAAACCAGGTGAAAAGTGTAGCCATCAAGGCTTGCATTATCGGACTTAATTGAACGAACCAATTATACATATCTGTGAGTTTTTTTGAACTTGATTTTAGAGATAAAGTTGAAGTCACAAAATAACCCAATATTTACATACTTGTTCTGCTAAAAGCTTAAAATTATTAACAAAGTATTCTTTTAGAATTCATCACCTCTGATCGCAAAAATGCGTTTGTTGGTCATCCATCGTCCCCTGGTAAAATCTGGAAATTCTTGTGGTGCACCATTATTTTCAATTGAACTTTCTGAAAGAGGTGAAATTGCGCTCCATGCTGCTGCATCATATGCATCCATGGGAGGATGTTCATCCCTTTTTATGAATTCGACGAACGCATTATCCACAAAGAAATCCATTCCTCCATGACCAGCACCTGATGCATATTCTCCCCACCGTTTCCATAGTGGATGATCATACTGTTGAAGGTAGCTGTCCATTTTTTCCCACTGGTGTGGTGCTGATTTTCCTTCAACGTAAATTCGGTTCGTGTGATAATCGAATTCAGTAAGGCCTTTTACACCTTGAACTCTGAATCCAAGCGAGTAGGGGCGAGGAAGGTTGCAGTCGTGGGTGACGATGATTGATTCTCCTTTGGCTGTTTCAATGGTTGTTGTCACCACATCGCCGAGCTTCCAATTTAATTTTGCATTTGGATGATCTTCTCCTCCTGCCGGATGATTGACAATGTATTCATGAAGTCCACGAGCCTTTGTTGCAGTAGAAGTAAGTGAGGTAAAACGATTACCACGGTTGATATCAAGCATGGTTGCAATAGGTCCGGCTCCATGTGTTGGGTATAAATCTCCATTTCGTTTTAGGGAATGCATGGTTCGCCAGCTTGCTTCGTTGATTGCTTTTTCTCCAAATTCAACCCCTCCACCATGAGCTTGTTTGCCATTGTTGAATTTTACTTCACGCAAGTCATGTTGATATCCACAACGAGCATGAACCAATTCTCCAAATAATCCTTCCCGAACCATTTGCAAAACTGCCATTACGTCGCGTCGGTAACACACGTTTTCCAGAATCATGCAGTGCTTGCCAGTTTGTTCGTGGGTATTTACCAAGTCCCAACATTCCTCAAGCGTATTTGCAGCGGACACTTCAACTCCTGCATGTTTTCCAGCTTTCATAGTCGCTACTGCCATGCGGGTATGCCACAACCATGGTGTCGCGATGATCACTCCATCAATATCTTTTTGTTCAAGTAGATCCAGGTAGGAGTATTCATTACCAGTATATATTTTGGGCAGAGGATGGTTATATTCTGTAAATAGCTTTTTGGAGGCATCCAGAGCAACCTGATTAATATCGCAGATGGCTGGCACAATTACGTCATCACGCATAAGAATATTGCGCAGATGATTTCGTCCCCTTAATCCAACACCAATAAAGGCGATTCTTATTTTTTCATTCGACATTGATTTTGCAAAAGTAAAACCGGGAGAAACTGCTATTCCTAATCCTGTAGCGGCAGTTAGCTTTACAAATTTTCTTCTTGAAGATTTCATAGTTTTGTTGGTTTGAGGTATTCCGAACTCTGATTACTATATTTTTATATAAATTTTCTGTTTATACATCCGATAACAAATGTACCACAATGAGAATGTACTTGCTAGGGTAGTAAGAAAATGAACCCATAATTCTCCAGCCCAATTAAATGCAGAAAAGGTAAATGGAGTAACAATTTCGTTAATTAATTGAGCTCCTCCAACATGCGCAAACAGGTAAATAAATAGCGGATTCATTCCAACCACTGCAAAAAATAGGACTCCTTTTTTCAAGTTGAGCATATCAATTAACCAATAAGAGAGAGTCAAGGCTAATAGTGTCCAGCCACCACTGGCAAATACAAAAGAACTGGTTGCTATTCTTTTGATAATTGGGATAACCGGATTCAGTCCATATCCAATAATAAGAGTTGTTAATCCGGCAATAATCAATATATATAGTTTTTGTTGGTTTGTTTTATTACTCATCAAAAGCTTGCCAGCCAGCACTCCCCAAATTGTATGCGCAGTAGTTGGTATGGCGTTAATTGACACCCAATGCCCTCCGGATAACTCTCCGGAAATTAAGAGATCAAACCATGCACCGAAATTATGATCAGGTGTAAAAGGTTGAGTAAAACCTTCAATCCAAAATGTTCGATACACCAGCTCAGAAAGGGCAATTAGTGCAATTGATGTGATAATTTGCGTTGTGATTGATTTTCGCATGATCAAAAAAGCAATCAGAATAGTGACAGATAATTGAGCGAGCACATTTTGAAAGAAAAAGGTAATCCGTCCTTCGGGTATGCAGTAAAGTGCCCATCCGAGGATAAGCAATAATAGAGAACGTTTGAGAATATGCCTAAATATATGTTGGTGTGTTTCTCCTTTTTTTATTCGTTTTGCATAGGAAAGAGGCATTGCCACACCGACTATAAACATGAAAAAGGGTTGTATTAAATCCCAAAAACGTAGTCCATTCCATGGATGATGATGAAATTGCATTCCAATAGAATAAATAATTGTGGTCTTTAATTCTGGAGCAACCAGGCAATCAAATAGGTGGGTAAATTCAGCAATCAATAGAAGCATTGTAATTCCCCGAAAGAAATCAAGTGAGAGTAATCGTGATTGGGTGAATTCGTTTTTTTCCATTTTCCAGCCAGAGTTTGTCAAAAATTTAGCTTCAAATTGAATTTGAAAATTCAAATATATAAAAATGCGTGTACGTGCACACATCTTCGAGTGTGTTTTAAAATTTTTTCCATAAAAAAGGCTCTGTCAAACGACAGAGCCCTTTCAGAGTTATGTGGAAATTAATTATATAATAGCTTCCATTGCTTCCATTGCTTCACGCAATTCAGCACCAATAATTTCTACATCGTGGTAACGAATATCATCGTTAATGTCGATCAATTCTTTGTTGTCAACGTGTCCGTCTTTGCCTGCATTGAAGTTAGTTCCAATAATGTCAGTCTCAACAGTTTTCATGAAGTCTGCCAATAATGGACGTGCGGCATGATCAAATAAGTAACATCCGTACTCTGCAGTATCTGAAATTACACGGTTCATCTCGAACAATTTTTTACGAGCGATGGTGTTTGCAATAAGTGGAGTTTCGTGCAACGATTCGTAGTATGCACTTTCAGCTTTAATACCAGCCTCAGTCATTACTTCAAACGCCAACTCAACACCAGCTTTTACAAATGCAACCATTAACGTACCGTTGTCGAAGTACTCTTGTTCGCTGATTTCAACATCTCCGGCTGGAGTTTTCTCGAAATCAGTTTCGCCAGTTGCAGCACGCCAGGTTAACAGGTTTTTATCGCCGTTCGCCCAGTCTTCCATCATGGTAGAAGAGAAGGTTCCGTCCATAATATCGTCCATGTGTTTTTCGAACAATGGGCGCATAATAGATTTTAAAGTATCGGCAATTTTATATGCTTCGATTTTAGCTGGGTTGCTCAAACGATCCATCATATGAGTGATACCACCTAATTTTAAAGCTTCAGTTGTAACTTCCCATCCGTACTGGATGAATTTAGAAGCGTAACCTTTTTCAATTCCTTTTTCAACCATTTTGTTGAACATTAGAATTGATGCAGTTTGTAGAACACCACAAAGAATTGTTTGCTCACCCATCAAGTCTGATTTTACTTCAGCAACAAATGAAGAATGAAGTACACCTGCTTTGTGACCACCAGTTCCGGCACAGTATGCTTTTGCAATTTCTAAACCGTCTCCGTTAGGATCGTTTTCGCGGTGAACAGCAATCAAGGTAGGAACACCAAATCCTCTTAAGAACTCAGCACGAACCTCTGAAGCAGGAGATTTTGGAGCAACCATAATAACTGTTAAGTCAGGGCGAATTTCCATTCCTTCTTCAACAATATTGAATCCGTGTGAATAAGACAAACATGCTCCTTCTTTCATTAATGGCATAGCAGCATTAACTACTGGAGTGTGGTATTTGTCTGGAGTTAAGTTTAAAACTAAATCAGCTTGAGGAATCATTTCTTCGAATGTACCTACAGCAAATTTATTATCAGTAGCGTTTTGCCATGAAACTTGTTTTTCTTCAATTTCAACTGCACGCAATGCATATGAAATATCTAAACCGCTGTCGCGCATATTTAAACCTTGAGCCAAACCTTGAGCGCCACAACCTAAAACAACAATCTTTTTGCCTTTTAGATAGTCAACACCATTTGCGAATTCTGATTCATCCATGAAATCGCATTTTCCTAATTGCTCCAACTGGATGCGTAAAGGAATTGAGTTAAAATAATTAGCCATTTTTATAAATTTTAAATGTAAAATAAGTCTGTTTCGATTTTATTAATACAAAGCAAGAAAATATTGATTAGAATGTAGAGTAAAAAAGCATGAATTTTTGGTAATATTCATGGATTTTAAAAAACGAAGAGAAAGAGGAATCATTTTTTCGATTATAATTCAATTATTTATGAATAAAATATGGATGGTAATATTTTTACTATTTGACCATCTCAGTTCGGTATTGAAGCGGTGAATAGCCCGCTTCCCTTTTGAAAAATTTCGTAAAATACGACTGGTCTTCAAAATTCAGTTGAGTTGCAATATCAGAAACGCTCATGTTCGTGTGTACTAGTAAACGTTTGATCTCCAATACTTGTTTCGCTTTTACAATCTGACTTGAAGTTTGCCCCGTAAATTGTTTGACAATTTGAGTTAGATGGTTGGGTGTGATCGCCAACAAATTGGCATATTCCTTTAGTGATAAATTTTTGTGGTTATTTTCTTCAATTAGGTGGTAAAATCGTTTGACCAGCAAATAACCTTTCCCTTTCGATTTTAAATTTTCTTCGCTGTGGTAGCTTGATGTACAGGTTGTAAGGATTAAATCCAATAAAGATCGCAAGGTGTCGAGCGGATTCTTTTGATTGTCTTTCAGCTCTGAGATACTTCTTAAAAATAGTTCTTCTAAAAAGTGAATGTCAGCTTGTTTTTCCAGTTGCAGAGGTGGATTATCCTGGCTTAAATTATAGAAAAAGGGAAATTCGATCAAGCTGTTTTGATTGCTTCTATTAGCAAGGTAAAAATCAGCAGTGAAAATAAAAATATAACCTTCAATGTCATGCGAAAATTCAAGCTTGTGGGCTTGACCGGGTGACATGAAAAATACGCAGGGAGGTTTTATTTCGTATTTATTACTATCTATTACATGAAAACCGGAACCTTTCATTAGGTAAAGAACTTCAAAAAAATCATGTCTATGTGGATATTTCACGCTGAAGTGGCGTTTCGCATCAAATACCTCCACCTGGAATTGCTGGCTTTTTCGTTCAGGTGAGCTGAAATTATGAAGGCTGTATACCGGTAATTGTTCCGCTTTCTCTTTCATTGACATCCGATTTCTTACGAAAATAAGAAGAATAAAATTAATATTTAAAGATGTCTTCTCACATAAAGTTGCTCGTGGCAATAAGCTAATACAAAAGAAAGCCCTGAAGAAATTTCTTCAGGGCTTGTATCTGGTTTTTAATCCATTGCTTCTAATAGCGCATCCCGTTCTTTCAGGAATTCCGAAAGGCGTTCGATAGGATCTCGTGTGATTGCAATTCTTCCTGAACGAATAAACTGAAGTACTCCAAATTGGTTGAGCGATTCAAAAAGTTCTTGAGTTTCCTCCTTGTGTCCTGTTTTTTCGATTACCGTAAATTCTTTGGTAATCTCTAATATGCGGGCTCCGGACTTGCGCACTAACTTTTCAATTTGGTCACTATCATAAAGTTCATCAGTTGGTACTTTATACAGAGCTAACTCCTGATATACCATTTCGTCGTTGGTATGGTAGAATGCTTTAAGCACTTCAACCACTTTTTCCAATTGGCCAACTACTTTTTTTACACGATCTTCAGTTTCATTCACAACAATAGTGAATTTTGAAATACCTTTAATTGCAGATTCAGAAACCGTTAAACTTTCGATATTCATTTTCCTGCGAGTAAAATTAATCGTAATTCGATTCAATAACCCGATATGGTTCTCAGAATATATGGTGATGTTAAATTCTTGTTTCATTTGAATTGATTTTTAGGTTATGCTTCCAATATAATATCTGAAACAGATGCTCCCGAAGGAACCATTGGGAATACGTTGTCTTCTTTTTCAACAACAACCTCAAGTAAATAAGGTCCATCATGATCAATCATTTGTTGAACCCCTTTGTCTAGTTCTTCACGTGACGTTACTTTGTGTCCGGCCATTCCAAATCCCTTGGCAATTGTGATGAAGTCAGGGTTGTCAAGTTCCGTAAACGAATATCTTCTATCAAAGAACAATTGTTGCCACTGGCGAACCATTCCAAGGAAATTGTTATTCAACAACACGATTTTTACAGGAAGTTTGTTTTGTACAATCGTACCTAATTCCTGAAGGGTCATTTGGAAACCACCATCACCAACAAAGGCGACAACTTTACGGTCTTTTGCTCCAAGCTGTGCACCCATCGCAGCAGGAATTCCATATCCCATGGTTCCCAGTCCACCTGATGTAACCACACTTTTCGAGTGCTTAAATTTGAAGTAACGAGCAGCTACCATTTGTTGCTGACCTACGTCAGTAACCAAAATAGCATCATTATTTGTTTTCTCAGAAGCCATGCGAACTACTTCGCCCATGGTCAACCCATCTTTGGTAGGAGTTAAATCTTTGCTGAAAACTTTTTCATTTTCGATAGCATCACAATCACGGAATTCTTTCAACCAGCTATCATGATTATTTGCGCTAACATTGTCAGTAAGCATCTTCAATGACTTCTTTGCATTTCCTAAAACTGCAACATCTGTTTTGATAATTTTGTCGATTTCAGCAGGATCAACTTCCAAATGAACGATTTTTGCATTGGTTGCATAGGCGCTTACTTTCCCAGTAACACGGTCGTCGAAACGCATACCAACAGCAATTATCAAGTCTGCTTCGTTTGTTTTAATATTTGGACCATAGTTTCCATGCATTCCCAACATTCCAACATTTAGTGGATGTTCTGTCGGAAGAGCTGAAAGTCCCAATAAAGTCCACGCAGCAGGGATTCCCGTTTTCTCAACAAATTCTTTTAATTCGGCTTCAGCATTTGCAATAATAACACCTTGCCCAAATAACAACAATGGCTTTTTGGCACGGTCAATTAGTTCTGCAGCTGCTTTTACCTTAAAAGGATCTACAGGATGTTCCGGAATGTACGAGCGAACTTTGGTACATTTTTTATATTCGAAGTCCAATTCCTGGAATTGTGCATCTTTGGCAATATCTAACAATACAGGGCCCGGTCTGCCTGACTGGGCAATATAAAATGCCTTAGCCATTGCAGCTGGAATTTCGTCCGCTGAAGTAACTTGGTAATTCCACTTGGTAACAGGCATTGAAATACCTACTACATCTGATTCCTGAAACGCGTCGGTTCCCAAAAGTGGGGAAGCTACTTGCCCAGTGATACACACTAGCGGAATTGAATCAATCATAGCATCTGCGATACCAGTAATGAGGTTTGTTGCCCCAGGACCGGATGTCGCAAAGCAGACCCCTGCCTTGCCGGTGACTTTAGCGTAACCCTCAGCAGCATGGATAGCTCCTTGCTCGTGACGGGTTAAAATATGAGTTACTTGTTTGTCAAAATCATAAAGTGCATCATAAATGGGCATAATTGCCCCACCAGGATACCCAAAAATGGTATCAACGCCTTCCTCTAACAAAGAGAGGATAACAGCTTCTGAACCGGTAATTCTTTTTGTAGCCATAATATAATTGAGTTTATAATTTCTTCTAATCGATTAATCGGATTGCGCCTTTGTCTGCTGACGAAACCATACTTGCGTATGCTTTTAGTGCCTTACTTACCTGCCGAGGACGTGGCCCTGGCTGGAAAGCATCTTTCCCTTTTGCTTCTTCCTCAGCCCTTCGTTGTGCCAGTTCTGCATCATCAATTAATACATTTATTTTACGAGCAGGGATATCAATCTCAATAGGATCACCATCTTTTATTAAACCAATAGCTCCACCGGCAGCTGCCTCAGGAGAAACGTGTCCAATGGATAAGCCTGATGTACCACCAGAGAAACGTCCGTCTGTGATCAACGCACAAACTTTATCCAGTTTCATTGACTTCAGGTAAGAAGTAGGGTAGAGCATCTCCTGCATTCCCGGTCCACCTTTTGGTCCTTCATAACGAATAATAATTACGTCACCTGCCTGAACTGTATCGCCTAAAATACCATTGCAGGCATCATCCTGTGAATGGAAGACACGGGCTGTACCTTTAAATTGATATACAGATGGATCAACACCGGCAGTTTTCACAATACAGCCATCTTCAGCAATATTCCCGTATAGTGCAGCCAGTCCGCCATCTTTACTGTAAGCGTGCTCAATATCGCGAATGCATCCTGCAGTGCGATCAACATCTAATTCTTTATAATAGTTTTCCTGTGAGCCTAAAACAAGGTTGCGAACACCACCTGGTGCTGATTTGTATATGCGAAGCGCATTATCCGCTATTGTTTCTGTAGTTACGCTATATTTTTTTACTGCTTCTGCAAGTGTTAGTCCATCAACACGTTTGGCTGAGGCCTCCAACAGCCCTCCGTTAACAAGCTCTCCTAAAATTCCTAGAATTCCACCTGCACGGTTCACATCCTGAATATGGTAGCTACTACTGGGAGCAACTTTACAAAGGTTTGGTGTTACTCTGGACAATTCATTGATATCTTTCATGGTGAAATCAACACCAGCCTCATGGGCAATTGCTAAAATATGCAATACAGTATTTGTCGAACCTCCCATGGCAATATCCAGCTTCATGGAATTATCAAATACATCGCGGGTCGCAATGCTTCGTGGAAGTACATCCTCATTACCATCCCTGTAATATGCGTAAGTGTTTTTTACAATTTGTTTGGCTGCATCTTCAAACAGTTTTTTGCGGTTGGCATGTGTCGCCAAAATGGTACCGTTTCCTGGAAGTGCAACTCCCAAAGCTTCTGCCAAACAGTTCATTGAGTTTGCTGTAAACATACCTGAGCAACTTCCACAAGTTGGACAAGCATCTCTTTCAACTCTTAGGAGTGTGTCATCGTCCACTGATTGGTCGGCTCCCATAACCATGGCATCAACCAAGTCAAGCATTTTGCCATCAACTTCGCCAGCCTCCATTGGGCCACCCGATACAAAAATGGCAGGAATATTCAGGCGCATTGCAGCCATCATCATTCCAGGAGTAATTTTATCGCAGTTCGAAATGCAAACCATCGCATCTACCTTGTGTGCGTTACACATATACTCCACACTGTCTGCAATTACATCGCGCGAAGGAAGTGAATACAACATTCCGTCATGCCCCATTGCAATACCATCATCAACAGCAATTGTGTTGAACTCGGCTGCGAAACAACCTTGTTTTTCAATTTCTGCTTTAATAAACTGACCAATATCGTGAAGGTGGACATGTCCAGGGACAAACTGGGTAAATGAGTTAACCACTGCAATCATTGGTTTGCCAAATTGTTCTTCTTTCATTCCGTTGGCACGCCATAAGCTCCTTGCTCCAGCCATTCTGCGGCCTTCGGTTGTTGTAGCTGATCGTAATTTGTTTTGCATATCAAACGTCTTTTGCTTGTTCTTAAAAAAAGCCCTTCTCGTAGAGAAAGGCTTTTGAATATTATTTGTTCAACAATCATGAGCCTTTCTTAGTGAAATCCAAGAATGACGACCACAATGACTAGCAAATGATATGTTGAAGTAAAATGTTTCATAAAAAAAGTTCTAAAATGAAAAAAGCCATTCCCTGTTTGTGAGAATGGCTATCAGTTATACACACGTGCAACATCCTCACTTCGCTTGTGAAATGACAACTACGACTAGAATGATGACGTTAAGTATGATAGCCCAATTTTTCATTTTGTGTTCTTCTAGGAAGCAAATGTAGGAATTAATTTGAAAAACCAAAATTAATTTGAAAGCAAATCTCCCATTTAAGATAAAAATTGGCAGATAACTAGTGGTGTTCAATGATAAATCAAAACATGAAGCAATAGTTTTGATTTGCAGTTTTTATTGAATGAAAAAATGATCAAGAGGCGTCAATTATCCTTGCGTTGTAGCAAAAAAGGATGAGATCTTTTTTTTGAAGATGACATCCTTTTTCAAATATACTTTCCCGTTCAGGAGAAGACATACATGGGATTAGTTCACCCGTGTTACTCCACCGGAAACCACAAATTTCATCGCTTCGGCAGGAGGCATGTCCAATGGATTTACAGCCGTTGATTCAATCATATACAGTTCTCCAGAGAAATTGTAGGAGTGCGGAAAGTAAACAGCTACGAGACCTTTCATCCCAATTTCTTCCAAACTTTTTTGGGTGATAAAACCGATTTTCCACAGGTTGTTTTCCTTATTAATTTGAACAGTAACTGGTTGGTTGAATTTCTTTTCTTTACCAACAAAAGCGGAAAACAAGTCTGCTAGCGAGCTGTAAATTACTTTGAGCAAAGGCGCCCGTTCCAGCAATCGTTCAAATAGAAACTTAAAGGGACTGGCAACAATGCTTTGCCCAACTAAACCTAAAAGGGTAACCAATATAAAAATCAGGACAAGGCCCAATCCGGGTATAGCAATGCCAAACCAATGCTCAAGTTGATCGCGTAAAAGTCCGTCCAGAAAATCAAAAATAAGGTAGATGATGTATGCCGTAATGGCCAAAGGCGCTACTAAAACCAGCCCTTGCATAAAATATGTGAATAATTTTTTCATGATGCTTTGGAGTTTATTTTTCTGCTGGGAAGTTACAAAATATCGGGTTATGCCATGAATCGAATCGTTTGTTTTTACAATTCTGTTGCCGTTAGCCGCTTAACCGCTAAGCCGTTTATCGGCTTAGCGGATTTCCCTGTCACTTATAATTAATCCAAATTAGTTATACCGAAATATAATTTCTAATCAATTTAGTAAATTGGGCATCCCAAAAACAAGGGCAACATAATAATTTTGTGCTGTGGAATTTTAAATAGTCCATCGCATTCTTTGAAATTAAAAATAGATTGAATATGAGATTGAGTAAATATTTTTTTCTGCTGTTTTTTATGTGTACTTCAACTTCCTTTGCGCAAACAGTAGTAAAAAAACTTGATACATGGAAATTCTCGAAAGGGGAGAATACTGCTGCCTCGCAGATAGACTTTGATGATTCAGATTGGCAATCAGTAGCCGTACCTCATGATTGGGCTATTTACGGTCCTTTTGACAAGGAAGTCGACAAACAAGTTGTTAAAATTGAACAAAATAATGAACAAGAAGCAACGGAAAAAACCGGTAGAACCGGTGCTTTGCCTTTTATTGGAGTTGGTTGGTATCGAACCACGATAAATCTTCCTGAGTTTTCTGATAGCAAACAAGCACTACTTGCTTTTGATGGAGCCATGAGCAATGCCGAAGTATTTGTAAATGGTGAAAAGGTAGGTGAACGGCCCTATGGATATAGCTATTTTTATTTTGATATTTCTAAATATCTTCAAAAAGGAAAAGAGAATGTTATTGCAGTTCGCCTGGAAAACTTTCCATTTTCTTCGCGCTGGTATCCTGGTGCTGGCTTGTACCGTAAGGTTCAAATTATTGTAAAGGACCAGGTGAGTTTTAAACATTGGGGGCATTTTATCACCACTCCAATTATTACTGAAAATCAAGCCAAAGTTAATATTCGTTCGCAGGTGCAGGGAGAAATTGTTTGTATTACTACCTGCATTAAAGATGCGGATGGGAAAGTTGTGGCTGAAAAAACAACTTCAGAGCGATTTGCTGATGAAATAGAGCAAAACATTGCAGTTAAGAATCCAAATTTATGGAGTCCTGACCACCCTTATTTATATACTGCAGAATTGAAACTATATCAGGGAGATGTTTTAAAAGATACGGAGTTTGTGCGCTTCGGAATTCGCGAAATAAAATACACTGCAAACAAGGGGTTCGAACTTAACGGAACAGTGACAAAATTCAAGGGAGTATGTTTGCATCATGATTTGGGTCCCATCGGTACAGCAGTTAATAAAACGGCACTCAAGCGGCAACTAACCGTTTTAAAGGATTTGGGGTGTAACGCCATTCGTTCTTCTCATAATATGCCGTCCATTGAACAATTGGAGTTATGTGACGAAATGGGATTTCTGTTTCTGGCCGAAAGTTTTGACGAATGGAAAAGGCCTAAAGTTGAAAATGGTTATAACCATTATTTCGATGAATGGGCAGAAAGTGATGTGGAGAATTTGGTGCGTGCTACCCGCAATCATCCCTGTATTGTAATGTGGAGTGCTGGTAACGAAGTTCCCGACCAATGGGTGAGCGATGGCGTGAAAAGGTTGAAATGGCTTCAGGATATTTTTCATCGTGAAGATCCGACAAGGCCGGTTACTGTAGGAATGGATCAGGTAAAGGCAGTGATGGAAAGCGGTTTTGGAGCAATTTTAGATATTCCGGGATTGAACTATCGTGACCATTTGTATGAAGAAGCTTATGAAAGATTTCCTCAAGGCTTTGTTTTAGGTTCGGAAACAGCTTCAACCGTAAGTTCTAGAGGGGTGTATAAATTTCCTGTTGTAAATGAGCCGGGGAAAACCTACCCTGATTTACAATGTTCTTCTTATGATTTAGAATATTGTAACTGGTCTAACATTCCGGAGGATGATTTTATTTTACAAGATGATAAACCATGGGTGATTGGTGAATTCGTATGGACTGGTTTTGATTATTTGGGGGAACCTACGCCTTACGATGATTATTGGCCTTCCCGAAGTTCGTATTTCGGCATTTGCGATCTTGCCGGTCTGCCCAAAGACCGATATTATTTGTACCGCAGTCGTTGGAATACAAAAGATGAAACCTTGCACATTCTTCCTCATTGGAACTGGGAAGGACGCGAGGGCGAAACCACTCCCGTTTTTGTGTATACAAATTATAACTGTGCCGAATTATTCATCAATGGCAAAAGCCAAGGGATCCAAAAAAAGAGCAATGAGTCTAAGTTAAAGCGATATCGGTTGATGTGGATGGATGTTAAATATGAACCGGGAACATTGAAAGTGATTGCCTACGATGATCAAGCGACGGCAGTTGCTGAAAAGACAGTTGTTACATCGGGGAAACCACATCATATTAAACTTGAAGCAGATCGGCAAACCATTGAGGCAAATGGCGAAGACTTAAGTTATGTGACAGCAACCATTGTTGATGAAAACGGAAATACTTGCCCAAACGCTTCAAATCGGTTGAATTTTAAAGTAAAGGGAAATGGTAAGTTCCGTGCAGTTTGTAATGGCGATGCAACTTCATTGGAAGTATTTCATAAACCTACAATGAACGTGTTTAACGGTAAATTGGTTATTTTGGTTCAGTCGTCTACCCAGGCAGGAGATATTGAACTAACAGTTTCCGGAGATGGTCTCAAGAAGGGGAAAATACGATTGTTAGCAAACGAACTTTAGAGAAGCATGGATCGGTTTCGTTCAGGAAAAAACAAAAAGGTGATTCATTTCTGAACCACCTTTTGTCTCAATTTCGTTCGTATTAATCCAGATCAAAACGATCAAGGTTCATTACTTTGTTCCAGGCTGAGATAAAGTCTTGAACAAACTTTTCCTGAGAATCGTAACTACCATACACTTCAGCCAATGCCCGAAGCTCGGAGTTTGATCCAAAGATTAAATCGACACGGGTTCCGGTCCATTTGAGTTTTCCGGTTTTACGATCATGGCCTTCAAATAAATCTTCGTCTTTTGATGTGGCTTTCCATTTCGTACCTAAGTCAAGCAAATTGGTGAAATAATCGTTGGTGAGTGATTCCGGCCGATTGGTGAATACTCCATTCTTTGAATGATCGAAGTTTGTGTCTAGCACACGCATTCCACCAATGAGAACGGTCATTTCAGGTGCTGTTAGTGTCAACAGTTGTGAACGATCAACAAGCATTTCCTCAGCCGACACCGTGTATTTTTTCTTCATATAGTTACGGAAACCGTCTGCTTCAGGCTCCAAATACATAAAGGATTCCACATCTGTTTGCTCTTGCGAAGCATCAGTTCGTCCCGGAGTGAACGGAACTGTAACACCATGACCAGCATTTTTCGCTGCTTTCTCAATAGCTGCACATCCGCCGAGTACAATCAGGTCGGCCAATGAAACTTGCTTACCAGACTGTGCACTGTTAAAGGCTGTTTGTATGCTTTCGAGGGTTTTCAAAACTTTTGCCAGTTGTGCCGGATTATTTACTTCCCAGTCTTTCTGTGGAGCCAGGCGAATGCGTGCGCCATTGGCACCACCTCGCTTATCAGAGCCACGGAAGGTTGAAGCCGATGCCCATGCCGTAGATACCAATTGAGACACCGACAAATCTGTTTCTAAAATTTTGGTTTTAAGTTCTGCAATGTCCTTCTCGTCTATTAATTCATGCGTTACTGCAGGGACTGGATCTTGCCAGATCAATTCTTCAGTTGGAACTTCCGGTCCCAAATAGCGGCTAATTGGGCCCATATCACGATGGGTTAATTTAAACCATGCCCTTGAAAAAGCTTCGGCAAACTCGTCTGGATTTTCATAGAAGTGTCTGGAAATTTTTTCATATGCCGGATCAAATCGCAAGGAAAGATCTGTCGTTAGCATAGAAGGGGCATGTCTTTTTGAAGGATCGTGAGCATCAGGGACACTTCCGGAACCAGCTTGTCCTTTGGGTTTCCATTGATATGCTCCTGCTGGACTCTTGGTCAGTTCCCATTCATAATCAAATAAGTTTTCAAAAAAGTTGTTGCTCCATTTTGTTGGTGTTTTTGTCCAGATTACTTCCAGACCGCTACCAATCGTGTCTCCTCCCTTTCCGGTGCCAAAGGTATTTTTCCATCCAAGGCCTTGCTCTTCAATACTTGCAGCAGCTGGTTCTGGTCCTACATATTCATCAGGATTGGCGGCACCATGGGTTTTTCCAAAGGTGTGTCCACCAGCAATTAATGCTACCGTTTCGTAGTCATTCATCGCCATCCGACCAAAGGTTTCACGAATGTCTTTGGCCGCTAATAACGGATCTGGATTTCCATCCGGACCTTCCGGATTTACATAGATCAATCCCATCTGAACTGCTGCCAAAGGATTTTCCAAATCACGGTCATCTCTATACCGTTTGTCGGCTAACCATTTACCTTCCGATCCCCAGTATATATCTTGCTCGGGTTCCCAAATATCTTCACGTCCACCACCAAAACCAAACGTTTTGAGTCCCATCGACTCAAGCGCGCAGTTTCCGGTGAGGATCATCAGATCAGCCCATGAAATTTTTTTGCCATATTTTTGTTTGATTGGCCACAAGAGCAAACGTGCTTTGTCAAGGTTGACATTGTCTGGCCAACTATTTAGCGGTGCAAATCGCTGAGAACCTGATCCACCGCCACCACGGCCATCTGATAGTCGATAGGTACCTGCACTGTGCCAGGCCATTCGAATAAATAACGGTCCATAATGTCCGAAGTCGGCTGGCCACCACTCTTGTGAGTCGGTCATTAAATCGAAGAGGTCTTTTTTGATGGCATCCAAATCAAGCTTTTTGAATTCCTCGGCATAATTGAATGCTTCACCCATTGGATCAGATAGGGAAGAATGTTGTCGAAGAATGTTTAAATTTAATTGATTTGGCCACCAGTCTTTATTTGATGTGCCGCCGCCTGCACTATGCTGCGCCGAATGACCATTAAAAGGACATTTACTTTCGTCGTTTGTATTGTAGGCTGATTTGCCCGAATCTGAGTTATTTCCCATTTTAAGTAGATTTTGAATGTTTCATTAAATTTAGAATAATCAGTATTTATTGAACTTATAGGTTTATTATATATGCTTATAGTGAGTGCATGGCTTTGATATCCTGTCAAACCGAAAGATCAAACGTTGTTGATATTAAATGTAGAATATAAATTAAAGTAAGACAGTGTAAGGCCTTTGTAATGAATAACATTTCATTGGATAAACAGTTCAGGGAATCATAATATTCATCACCTCGAGAAAGAAAAAGAGTGGAGAAAGCATTAAAATAAATCACATTTTCCTTTGGAAATGAAATTTAAAGTTGACTTGAAATATGGCCATTTTGCTATAATGGATAAGACTGAAATGTTGAAATATAGGAGCTAATAATTATTTCAATGTAGTGCTTTTTTGAAGGGACTTAAACATTTCCAAGGCAGCAGGAAAAGGTTGCAATGCTCGTTCAAAAATTCCCAACGAATATGCGATGGTTAATCCATAATTGGTAAGCGGTACATTAGCTTGACGCGCTTTCATTAACCTGGAAAGCATTTCACGACGGTTCCACATGCAGGCTCCGCAATGGATGATGATTTTGTATTCTTCTACATTTTTAGGAAAATCATGACCTCGTGCATGATCAATTTGCAGTTTCCCACCGACATATTGTGTCAACCAGCGAGGGATTTTTACGGTGCCAATGTCTTCACCAATCGGGTGGTGGGAACAAGCCTCTGCAATTAATACTTTGTCGCCGGATTTTAACTGGTCGATTGCCATTGCTCCACGAACCATCTCTGCCAGATCTCCCTGGTGTCGGGCAAATAAGATCGAGAAGCTGGTTAATGGAATTTCGGGAGGAGTATCAGCTGCAACTTTCAAAAAGGCTTGACTATCAGTTACCACTAATTTTGGTGGTTTGTTTAATCGTGAAAGTGCTTCCCGAAGTTCACGTTCCTTAACTACCATGCAGAATGAATCTCCGTCCAGCAAATCCCGAATGCTTTGAACCTGAGGTAAAATCAACCGACCTTTAGGGGCTTCCTTGTCAATTGGAACTACCAAAATGGCAGCTTCACCAGGTCCTACTAAATCGGAAACAATACTTGGGCGATTAATAAAATCATCGGGAGCATTTTTAAGAATTAACTGTCGTAATTCAGGAATCCCAAAGCCAGTTGTTGCTGACGTTTCAATAAATGGGAGCTTGTCCCCGGCAAAGCTATTAACCATGCAGGATCTGGCTTGGTACAAGTCCACCTTATTAAAAACAATGACAGCCGGAATCTGGCGAGCCTTAAATTCCTGCAGTAATTGTTCTTCAAAATCACCCCAATCCTTGCTGTTCGAAATAATGATTCCCAAATCAGTCCGGTCAATCACCGCCATGGTTTTCTCAATTCGTTTTTCACCCAAGGCACCCACATCATCAATACCGGCAGTATCAATAAATAGAACCGGGCCAAGAGGCAACAATTCCATCGGTTTTTCAACCGGGTCGGTGGTTGTTCCGGCAACATCTGAAACAATGGAAACTTCCTGACTGGTCAGCGCATTTAAAATGGAAGATTTTCCAACATTCCTTCTACCGAAAAGTCCAATATGCAAACGAAAAGATTTTGGCGTTCTCATGTTTTATTTTTCAGCCCGAAATTTACAAATACGAAGATCGATATTCAACTATTTTTGAAAGTTTAGTTTTTCAATTCTTTTCATTTTATAATTAGAGGTAGGAAACTCAGAACGATTACATATATCAGTAGACACTCTGGTAGAGGGTTATTATACTAACCCAGGGTGGAGGGTAACGGAATCCTGGGGCAAGGAGCACTTGTATATTCAGGTGCATCTATTGAACGCATAGTAGTTTTGGAATTATTTCATGCACTCCAGAATTTGGCGTTAAATTATAATCATATAGAAAAAAGAAAGGCTGCCCTTGCAGACAGCCCTCTGTAAATTATTAAATCATCAAATGCTACTTTTTGTCGCCGCAAGCTTTTTTCTCACCGCAGCATTTCTTTTCAGTTTTAGCATCGCTGCAACCTTCTTTTTTCTCAGTTTTAGCTTCTTTCTTATCTTTTTCGTCAGCTACTTGTTCTGTTTTAGCTTTTTGTTCCTGAACAGGCATGTTAACAGCGAATGTAACTCCAAAAGCAAAAACAATAGCTAGCATCAATACCAATTTTTTCATCTTCTCTAATTTTTAGTTAATATTACGAACGCAATCTATGAAGAATGAGTCTAAATAAAAATAGCATTAACAATTGTTTAGAATTTTTTAATAAAATGAAATAAATTGTTAAAAGCCTAACTTATTGACAGATTCTGGGGATATAAGCTGTTCGAATTGATTTTCACCTAAATACTTATGTTGAAGAATAATTTCCTTGATGGATTGTTCATCCGTTTTTGACTGGTTTAGAATATGCTCACATTTTTCATATCCCAAAACAGGAATAAGAGCAGTTATTATTGCAGTTGAGTTTAAAACCTGATCACGACATTTATGCTCGTTGGCAGTTATTCCATGTACACATTTACTTGTTAGATTTTTACAAGCGTTTGATAGGATTGATATACTTTCCAGCAATGCATGTGCAATTAATGGGAGAAAGGCGTTTAACTCCAGATTGCCGGAGGATGATGCCTGAAAAATCGTTTGGTCATAGCTGGAAACCAACATAGCGGACTGGATCACAGCCTCGGGAATTACCGGATTCACCTTTCCCGGCATAATGGATGACCCAGACTGCATCGCTGGCAGGTTGATTTCGCCTAATCCGGCAGCGGGGCCACTTGACATGAGTCGCAAATCGTTCGATACCTTTATAAGGTTAGAGGCGCATGCTTTCAGGATTCCTGAAACTTCAACAAAAACATCCGTATTTTGCGTGTTCTCCATCAAGTTTTCAGCCCGAGCCAATCCAAATCCTGTGAGTTCACGTAATTTGTCAGTAACCTTGAAAATGTATTGACGAGGTGCAGCTAATCCACTTCCAATGGCAGTTCCTCCTAGATTAATTACTCGCAGGCGTTCTTCACACTTATAAATCCGCCATCTGTCGCGATTAAAGGCTTCAGCATATGCAGCCATTTCTCGGCCTAGTGTAGTTAAAATAGCATCTTGTAATTGAGTACGTCCAATCTTTACAATATGTGAAAACTCTTTTTCCTTTTTCTGAAAAGCTTCCTGTAATTCCAATACAGTTTGCTCCAGTTGCCTCAATAAATTAATGGTAGCCAGCTTTAAAGCTGTTGGGTATGTATCGTTGGTGGATTGGTGAAGGTTGATGTCATCTAATGGAGAAATCAGTTGGTAGTTGCCTTTCTCTTCACCGAGAATTTCCAGCGCCCGATTAGCAATTACTTCATTCACATTCATATTGGTCGAAGTACCTGCTCCTCCCTGAAGCGCATCAATTTTAAAATGTTGGTTGTGCGCTCCATTTGCCACTTCGGTACAAGCTTGTTCAATGGCGATGCCTTTTGCATCTTCTTTAAAATAGCCCAACTCACGGTTTACATGAAAACAAGCCAGTTTCACCCAACCATATGCATGGATTAATTCCGGATGAATTGAATGATTGTTAATTTGAAAATTTTCCAGAGCTCTAGCAGTATGGATTCCATAAAAAGCATCTGCAGGAATTTCTTTGGGGCCAATTGAATCAGTTTCAGTGCGGGTTTTCATAGGTAGAATATTGGTTAGCAGAATACGTCTTTTTGACCATTGATTACCCGATCAACGAGTTTTCTTGCACGATCTTTAGGCAGACCTTCCAACTCCTTGATTGTTTTTTCAATTAATTCAGTTCCTACTTTTTTAGTTTCGGAAGAAGCATAATCATTCAAATATTCCATAAAGCTTGAAAGGGCATTGGGGCCGCAGTGCGATTTGATAGCGCCTGGTTTTGCCAAGTCCATAAAATCCTGTCCGGTGCGTCCTAAACGATAGCATCCTGTGCAAAAAGAAGGAACATAACCCATGCCTGCCACGTCGCGAATTACTTCATCTAAAGGTCGGTGGTCACCCAAGCTAAACTGGCCATCAATTTCATTTTCAATTTCGTCTTCATAACCACCCGGATTGGTACGGCTGCCTGCTGAGATTTGTGATACTCCCAACGCAAATGTGTCTCTGCGCATTTGTGCTGTTTCACGCGTTGACATGATAATTCCTGTGTAAGGAACGGCCAGGCGCAGGATGGCTACAATCTTGCGAAATTCCAAATCAGAAACTGCGAAGGGTGGGTGAGAGGCAATGTCGGATCCTGTCGCAGGTTCCAGCCTCGGAACACTGATTGTGTGTGGTCCAACACCAAATACTTTCTCCAGTTCATTGATGTGTTGCATCATGGCTAACAACTCGAAGCGGTAATCAAATAATCCAAATAGGACTCCAATTCCCACGTCGTCAATTCCAGCTTCCATTGCCCGGTGAAGGGAGCTGATTCGCCAATTGTAATCACGTTTCTTACCTCCGAGATGAACCTTTGAATAAGTTTCGCGGTGATAAGTTTCCTGGAAAATCTGGTAAGTTCCAATGTTTTCATTTTTCAATTGGCGGAACTCTTCAGTTGAAAGGGGGGCAATATTTACATTAACCCTGCGAATGTTGCCTTTGTCTGTTTTCGATTCATAGAGGGTGCGAATGGATTCCAATACATACTGAAAACCTTGTTTGGGATAGGCTTCCCCGGCAACCATGAGTAACCGTTTATGTCCCTGGTTGATTAGTGCAATAGTTTCATTCGCGATTTCCTCCTGATTTAGAACCTTTCGGGTGATGCCTTTATTTTTTGCCCGGAATGCGCAATAGGTGCATTCGTTGGCACATAAATTCGAAATGTAAAGTGGGGCAAAAATTACGAGCCTGTTCCCATAAATGGTATCCTTGATGAAATTGGCTGTTTCAAAAAGCTCATGCAGTTGTAACGGATCGTTGATACCTGTTAACACGGCAACATCTTCCAGATTAAGACCTTTTAATTCCTGGGCTTTTGTAATTACGTCTTTTACTTGTGCCTGATCAGGCTTACTGTATTTTTGGAGAATGTCACTGATTTGTCCTTCGTTGATAAACGTATTGTTGATGATGGTTTCCATTTTCTATTTTTTTGACAAGCCTGATTTTACATGAACACCCTTAATCGCTCCCAACCTTCCGGTTAGTTTGCCCAAATCGTCTGTTGTACTGTCAACCACTAGCGTGATGATTGATGTATTTCCTTTTACATTGGGAATGCCAGTTCTGGCTAGTATGAGATCGGAATGATCACTTAGAATATCGTTTACCTGATGCGAGCAGAGCTGACGATCTTCAATGATAATTCCTACAAATCCAAGACGTTTGTCAGTGTTCATGATTTTTTGTTTTTGCGGGAAAGAGGAAAGTATAGATGAGGCAATTGCAAATGAAAATCAATCCTTCAAATCATGATTATTCATTGATCAAGCAACAATCGTATGTTTCCCTTGAAGTCAGTCGGTTGACCTTCCCGCAGGTTTTTTGCAAAGATAAAATACTTTGCTCACATAATCGTGATGAATGTCTGGATTCGAGTAACTTTCTTAAGAATATTTCTCTTTGGTTTTTAGTTAAATCATCGTTGTAAGTTGAGAGAAATTATATGCTTGTTTTCTCAGAAGTTAATAAGACTTTGCTTAAACAACTGGCAGGCGCGGGACAAAGGTTCGAAAATTCAGAACTTTCCTGAATTTCAGGGGGGCATGTTTTTCGGTTTGTAGGCAAATAATTAAGTTTTCTGAAATAAGATTCGGCAGTTGTGGTAAGGAGAAAAAGTTTTTCAGTGCCTAATTCCTTAGCTTTATTCTCGAGGAATGAAATAACCAGTTTGCCAAGTCCTGTATTTTGCTGGTCATTTTTAACCGCAAACGACCGGATAATGGCATTCTTTCCATACGTTTCCAATGCGCCAACAGCCAGCAAGCTTTCATCGTGTTTTATACCATAAAAAAGGATGGGAGCATGATCTAAATCCTCAGTTGGTAAATTGGATTCTGAAAGCAGATTCTTAATTTTTGGTATTTCAGAATTATTTAATGAGACAACTGAATTCATTTATAGAAATTTGGGAAGGCCATTCTGCTAATGTCTGAATGGCCTAATTTGTGTTTTTATTTTGTGGCTTCAATTGTAGCCGAAATTACATAATCAGCGAAATTATTTTCACGGTCCCAGTCTTTGATCACTTCTTTGCTTTCTTCTTTTGGTCGGATTCGAATATCCGAAAAACCTGCTTCCTCCAGCATTTTTGTAATTGTTTCAATAGAAGAAGCACCTGAAATGCAGGCACCATAAAGTTCCATATCTGATTTTACTTTTTCGGGTAATTCTTTTAAACTAACCACATCTGAAATGGCCAATCTTCCGCCAGGTTTGAGAACCCGAAAGGCTTCGTTGAAAACCTTTTGCTTTTCTGGTGAAAGATTGATGACGCAGTTGGAAATAATCACATCAGCTGTTGAATCTGCAATTGGAAGATTTTCAACTTCACCTAGTCTGAATTCAACGTTTGTGGCTTCGATCTTTTCCGCATTATTTCGCGCTTTGGTAATCATGCTCGGGGTCATATCTACACCAATAACAAGGCCATTTCTGCCAACTTGTTGCGCTGCAAGAAAAGCATCGAAGCCGGCACCACTGCCCAAGTCGACAACTGTTTCACCTGCTTTCAATGCTGCAATGGCCTGCGGGTTTCCGCATCCTAATCCCAAATTGGCGCCCTCTGGTACAAGCTTTAAATCTTCAGACGAGTAGCCTATCTTCATTGAGGCGATATCAAAGTCGTCCTGAGAGGAGCAGCAATTTGACGACGAATTTGGTGTGCAACAGCCAGCCAATACTGAATTGGAGGATTCTGCAATTGCACTATATCTTTCCCTGACTTTGTCTCTAATTTCATTTTGAGTTTTCATGTTTTTCATTTTAAAGTTTACATGCTATTGACGTTGAATGCTGGAAACGGACACAGTTTGTATCTCAACATCCGTCACATTTTGGAGGGTTGGGATAGTAATCGATTACATTTCCGTAAACATCAACATGAAAAGTACAGCAATCCGTCAGACTTTTTTTCAACGCTTTCCGTCCGCGTTGGATTCGAGCGCGTGCATTGGTATAAGTGATGCCCAGTTCATCCGCGATTTCCTGAATTGATTTATTTTGGAGTTCGTAAAGTTCTATTGGTTTTCTATAATTATCCGGCAATTCATCGATGTAAATTCCAATCCAGCCTTCTGCTTTTTTCATGGCGTTTTCCTGTTCAAATTCGTCATCAGAATCTTCGTATCCAACTATCGAACTCTCTTTTTTCTTCTTTCGGAAATAGTCCGTTATTGCATTTCGGGTTATTGAGAACAGCCAACTTTTCAGCTTCTGCTCATCTTTTAGTTCATCAATCTTATGAAGTGTTTTAACAAAAACATCCTGCAAAATATCCTCAGCAATAGCGTTGTCATGCACTCGCGTGTTGATAAATGCTAATAGCTGATTGTGATATTCTTTCCAAATTTTATTGATATGCGTATTCATTGTTTTAAAAATATCATTTTTAATAATGACGGTCAACATGCAAAACAGATACACTTAATATTGATTTTTTGATGTAACACCGAAAAAATAAATTCAGAGGTTTATTTATCTTCGCATCGTGAAATCATTAAAAGATATATTGACACAATCGTCCTTCAGCAGAGACGAATTAGTTCGATTGTTGGGATTAGAGGGAGAAGAGCGTACTCAACTTTTTCATCGTGCAAGTGAGGTGAAAAATGAAACAGTTGGAAATAAAGTTTATTTCCGTGGGTTGATTGAGTTTTCAAATATCTGCTCAAAAGATTGTTTTTATTGCGGAATACGGAAGAGCAATAAGAACGTATTGCGATATGAAGCCAGTGATGAAGAAATACTTGCTGCTTGCGATTTTGCCTTCAAAAATCAGTTTGGGTCAGTGGTTTTGCAATCGGGCGAGTTATCATCGCCAGCTTTTGTTGACCGGGTTGATCGGTTATTAAAATCAATCAAAGAGCTTTCGAATAATGAATTGGGGGTTACCCTTTCGTGCGGAGAGCAAACGAAAGAAACCTATTTACGGTGGCGTGAAAGCGGTGCCCATCGGTATCTTTTGAGAATTGAAAGTTCTAATAAAGAATTGTATCAAAAAATCCATCCAGATGATTCCTTGCATGCCTTTGATAAAAGGCTTGAAGCGCTTTCATTATTGAAAGCCTGTGACTACCAGGTTGGCACCGGTGTGATGATTGGCTTGCCATTTCAAACGACGGAAAACCTGGCTGACGATCTGCTATTCTTCAAAAAAATAGATATTGACATGGTTGGGATGGGGCCATATATCGAGCACGAGGATACGCCATTGTATGGTCATCGACAATTGTTGACGAGTAAGCAGGAACGTTTTGATTTAGCCCTGAGGATGGTGGCCATTCTGCGACTGTTAATGCCTGATATTAATATTGCCGCAGCAACGGCACTTCAAGCAATTGATCCGGCTGGTAGAGAGAAAGCTTTGAAAGTAGGTGCCAATGTGATTATGCCCAACCTGACTCCATGCGATTATCGAAAAGAATACCAGCTTTACGAAGACAAACCTTGCCTGGACGAAGATGCAGAACTATGCAGAAACTGCCTTGAAGCCCGCATTGAAGTGGCCGGAAGCAAAGTTGCCTACGGCGAATGGGGTGACTCGAAACACTATTTTAATCGCAAAATAGTGAAACAGTCCTAATTAGTTGTTTTCAATACTTTTTTGATTTGAATATTATCTGCGGTTTGCATTCGGATGATATAAAATCCTGATTGGTAATTACTAAAATTCCATTCAATAGTTTGATTTCCAAATGGCATTAAATCATTATAGAGTTCTTGTATGACTTGTCCGTTAAGATTCAAGATATCAATCTTAATATTCTCATGACCAGCTGAGTTAACAGGAATAAATAGTGTTTCAGAAAACGGATTCGGATAACAGTTCATCAGTTCCGATTTTGAATTAGCGCTTATTGCTTCAATTCCAGTTGCCCAATCGTTATTTCCTCCAGGCGTGCCATACAAAAATTTAGAATTGATCCAGTTTGCTCCCAATGAATTATTCATTTCAGGTGACCTCAGTGAAAGAGTGTAACCTCCTCCATCTGCTCCACTTGGCCAGGGATATTCATTAGCATAGCAAACTTCATCTTCTAATTCCCCAAATTCATTGTACAGTCGAACGCATTCGCCGGCACTGGTAAAGCCAAAACCCAATTGGCCGATTACATTTTCGATCATTGGAAATACCTCTGGAAAAGCTTCCAAGTCGCGTGCAACTACTAAATATTCATGTGGTGACAGAAGAGTATTTGCTTCAATTGTATAATGATTTGCTTCATCCGAATCTTGTAAAATCCAGTTGGAAATATCGATGTAATTGTTGCTATTATTATAAAGCTCCACCCAATCTTTGCTGTCGGCTTCGGGAGCCGAATTGTATGAAATTTCATTGATGATGACGCCTTCGTTTTCTTCGGGTTGATAGGATTCAAATACTGCTGTAATATTTCTGTTTGAATTCATACTGACCTCAATTGTTGGATCCGAAGAAACAATACCCTGCCATTCTTTAAATCGGAAACCTTTAGGAGGAACCGCAGTGAGTTTAATTGGCACATTATTGAAATAAATGCCTTGCCATGGAAATTCCTTTACTCGAATTGTATTTAGCTTAATGGTGGCAGAATCACATCCTTGAATATTAAGTTGAACACTTTGTTGACCATTCAAATTAAAGTAGCCGACCAAATGCCCCCTCATAATCCCAGGACGAATTTCTGCAAATTGCTTCATTTTGCTATTGTTATTCACCCATGTATTAAAGTTGCCTCCCCATTTATTAATATGGTTGACAATTTCATTTTGGATTAAGTCAATTTGATAATCAATAATCGATTTTACATCTGAAGGCAAAAATGTACTATTTAAATGATCTGCAAATGTATTAATGAATTCATTTTTGAAACTTTCATTTTCAAGAAGTTTTCGCAGCAGTAGGGTAGACCATGGTGGATTTGGCCAACCTGGCCCGTCTGGCTTTGTCGCAAATACCATGCTGTTTTCGTAAGCTTTATTTAAGTTCCACAATCCAAGTCCAAAATCGGAATCGTATAAAATCCAGCGCCATTTCCCATTTGCCCGTTGAGGTCTCCAATATTTGATGTTATTACCGGGCCAGTCTCTATTGTTGAAGAAGATTTGTGCTATTTGATATTTTATAAAATTGGGAATATCTATCAATCGGGCAATTTGTTGATAATTTTGATCGAGCGTAAGATTAGTGCTGGTCAGCAAATTTTGCATATTGTTGTAATGTTCTGCGCTTCCTTCAACTACCTGCCTGTTATTGAGTAGAATATCCATTTTTTCCGGATCTTCATTTTTATGCGCAGCCAGAAAATGCTCATTGACTTTTTCCCGTAGATTTTGGATTCCCCAATATTGTCCATTTAAATAGGTCACAACAGGTCGGCCGGCTTGAATATCTAATTGCATTTTATCGGCGATTTTGGTCATTACTACATCGCGAAACATTGATCCTGCTTCAGATCCCGTGCCATGCCAGTCATTTCCGCTATTTCTAAATACTACCGATTCAAACTTTGTAAAAGGACGATCCTCAAATAATTTGCAATCAATAGAACCTGCACCGTACATTTTACGGGCAAATACAGCAAGTGATTTTTGTTCAATAGCTCTGGAGTAGTTGCCGAATATTTTTATTCCACCATCGATGCTAAACGATTGTTTTTCTTCAGGCAGATATAACTCAATGTGAGCTGGTTTTTCCCAGTCTTGCCAAAAATTTGCATTGAAGAATGGATAGCCATCCTGAGCATTTGGCCCCTTTACATAAATGCCCTCATTATAGTCCCAAAGGTTTTTGGGATTGGTTGAAAAAAAGGCAACCGGTAAATCTTTATTGTACTTTGGAAAATAACTATTGGTGTAAATTTCACCCGGAAG
Organism: Sunxiuqinia sp. A32; assembly: GCF_052690465.1. Lineage (NCBI taxonomy): Bacteria > Pseudomonadati > Bacteroidota > Bacteroidia > Marinilabiliales > Prolixibacteraceae > Sunxiuqinia > Sunxiuqinia sp. A32. Next base: position 156,569 of record NZ_JBQYLI010000007.1, on the reverse strand, counting down.
AACACCACTTCTTAGCACTCGTGCTCTTATGGTTGCCGGATAATTTAGTTCGATTTCAGTTGTATAAATGTGAGATCCTGTGGTTGGGTCAGATCCGTTGGTTGTATAATAAATAGTATCTGTTGTATTATCTGTTGAAAGTGAAACAGAAATTTCAGAATCATATATTCCACTTTCTAAATTGAAAATTACCGGTATTGAGTCCGACAACATCAAGGCATTTTCAGAATTAGCAAAACCAGGAGTAGCTTCTTCAAATGCATAGATATTTGTATAGTTGTCGTTGATGAATCCTAGTGATATATCAGGTCCAATTACCGGGATGATCATTTCATCAATTAATGCTCCATTTGGTGAGAATAAAAACAGGCTGTCACCATCAGCATCCAGCTTAAAGTTCGTGTGTAAATTTCCTTTTTGATCCAGGAATTCCGCAGTCCTGTATTCATCGGGCTCTTGCGTCCTTTCAAAAGACAAGAATGGTATTGCAGACATGTCTGATGAGTCATAGGATCTGTTATGAATTTCAATAGCCAATAGGTTTTCGCCTTCGACTAGCAAATCATAGAAATTGTTAATTGGAAATTCTTCAGGAAGTCCTCCCTGGTACATTTTTGCTTCATGATCAATCGATGTGAAGTCATCGAAGTTCGCAGCCTGTCCAGCACTTCCCATATTTGATGAGCGAGCAATCTCAGTACCGTTGAGGTAGGCGATAAATCCATCATCATAATCAATGTGTAAAATGGCAGAAACTATTTGGTCAATATGTTCAATCTGAAAAGTATCTCTCAGGTAAACACTGCTATTACTTGCAATTATTGTTGAGTCATCACCATCCGAGTAGCCAATCCCCGTTTTACCTATATTCCAGTCAGAATCATCAAATTCATTTTTGTACCAATTGTTAATATTCTGATTTGGTAGAATATAATGCCATTCGTCTCCTTGGTTGATAACGGTCTCCCAAAATTTTTGATCTGGATTTCTATTTTTGCCAGAAGCATAAATTAAAACATAACCACCTGATTTTATCTGACAGTTTGGAAATATCCATGCTGACTCAAAGTTTTCATCATCACTGATCCTGTAGTCTTTCAATTGAATGTCGTGATCGCTGTTATTATACAGTTCAAACCAATCCGGATAATCCTGATCCTCGTCCAAAATGGTTGTTACATTTGATGGCATAACTTCATTAAAATGTAATTCTTGCCCAACAGAAGTATAGCTGAGCAGCACAAGTTGCACGAAGACAAAGATTAGTATGGAGAACGTCGTTTTTTTCAAAGCAGGTTATTTGTAGATGATTAGTTAACTGGTATATGGGTTTTTATTAAGTGTCAAATTAGATTGCTCTATTATTGTTTAAGTACTTTTTTGATTTGTATGCTGTTTTTTGATTGTAAGCGAATGAGATACATTCCTGAATTATTTTCTTTCACGTTCCAGTTTAATTGATGAGTCCCGTTTGAAAGGTAGCCTTCAAAAACTGTTTCAATTAACTGGCCATTTAAATTAATTACGTCAATTCGAAGTTCTTCCCCCTTTGATATAATTGGAATGTATACCAGGTCATTGAACGGATTCGGAAAACAATTTAGCAACTTTGTGTTGCTTTGCTCTGAAATAACTTTTGTATTTGTAATGTTATCATTGACTGACCCCGGACTTCCAAGTAAATATTGGGAATTATTCCAGTTGGAACCAAGTGAATTATCTATATCAGGCGATTTTAATGAAAGTGTATAGCCCAACCCATCAGCTCCGGTTGGCCATGGGTACTCATTGGAAAAACAAACTTCATCCTGCAATTCGCCGATATTATTAAAAAGACGAACACATTCACCGGCACTGTTAAATCCAAATCCTAATTGCCCGGTAACATTTTTCACTTCTGAATAAATCTCTGGAAAATCGATTAAATCGCGAGCAACCACCAGATAGCTTTCAGGTTTCATGATGGTATTAATTGGGAATCTGAAATAATTGTCTTCGTTGGAATCTTTAATTATCCAGTTTGAAAGATTGACATAGCTGGTCGTATTATTGTATAATTCAACCCAATCTTCGCTGTCTGCATCTGGAGACGCATGGTAGGAAATTTCATTGATTATTATTCCAGCATTTACATCAGGTTGTGTGTGCTCGAAAACAGCGGTTACATCTGCATCCGTATCCATTGGGATTTGAATTTTTGCCTCGTTTGATGAATATTCACCTTCCCAACGAACAAACTGATAGCCGGATGGAGCAATAGCCGTTAATTCAATCGGTATTTGATTGAAATATACACCTTCCCAAGGGAATTGATCAATAATAACTGTGTTTACTAAAACTTCGGCATCATTACTTCCACTGATTGAAATATTAACTTCTTGGTTTTGTGAAATTGAGAAATAGTCCCGATAGTATAGACGGAGTATTTCCGGACGCAGATTACTGAACTCATGCATAAGCTCGATCGTGCTTAACCAATCCGCATAAGTTGATCCCCATTTCTCAATTTGCTTTGGAATATCATTTTCAATCTGAGAACTGTAATGGTCAATTAATGCGTTGGTTGAAACAGGCTGAAGCGTTGTGTTTAAATGATCTGCAAACGTATTGATGAATTCTTTCTTGAATTCTTCGTTTTCAAGTAAATTCCTCAAAATTAAGGTTGACCATGGTGGGTTGGGCCACTCGTCTCCATCGGTGGCTGTTGCAGCAACTAACGAGTTATGATAGAAAAAATTATCAGTGTCATAGAGGGCATAGCCAAAATCAGTATCGTGTAATATCCAGTTCCATTTTCCTTTTAAAGAATGGCTTTTCCAAAATTTGATATTATTTCCAGGCCAATCCCAATTTCCAAAGAATATCTCTGCAGATTGATATCTTATAAAATTAGAGATATCCATCTGTGATTTGAGGTACTCATAGTTATCATTTTGGGCTATATCATTATTTTCTAAAAAGCTAAGCATCTCTCTATAGCCATCAGATTCACCATTAATGATTGAATATTTATATTCTAAAAGGTCAAATTCTTCCTCTGAATAGCGGTGATTGTCAATAATAAACTGTTCGTCAAGTCTTTCACGAATATTGTAAATGCCCCAGAATTCACCATTTAAGTAGACTTGGCATGGTCTTCCTGCTGCAACGTCTATATTCATATTCATCCCAAGTTTAGACATAAATAAATCGCGAAACAGTGATCCAATTGGTCGTCTTTGTCCAAACCAATCATTACCTGAGTTTCGCAGAACTAATGATTCAAATTTATCGATGTCTTTATCTTCAAAGATCGTCGCTTCAATATCCCCATCTCCATATATTCTTCTGGAATATAAATTGAACGACTTTTGCTCGTATCCCCTCGAACCCCCACCATGAATTTTAAATCCTCCATCAATGCTGAAACCTGGTTCACCAGAGGGAAAAAATAGATCCATATGAACTGGTTTTTCCCAGTCTTCCCAAAAATTTGCCCCGTGGTACGGAAATTCTGTTTCATAAGTCTCACCAAATGTGTAAATCCCTGTTTCTTCATTCCACAAATTTTCAGGATCAGTAGAAAGAAAAAAGATAGGTAGATCGCTGTCATTTGCAGGATAATAACTTTGAGTAATTGTTTGTCCAAATGAATCAGTCGATTTAAAAATCTTGGCTTTAATTGAAGTTGGTTGATCAATTAAAATTTGTGTGTTGTATGTTGAAGATTGCATGGTTGGTTCCGAACCATCAACAGTGTAATAAATCGTAGCAGCAGGATCTTCACTAGAAATTGATAGTTCAAATGCGTCAGAATAAATTCCTCCATTTTTAGAAAAAGTAGGAACAAGTTTATCATCAAAGTTTATGGTGGAACCAGTATTTGGCAGACCTGGTGTAGGAGTGGGGAAATGATACAATTGTGAATAATCATCTGGTTTGTATCCAACTGAGAAATTGATTGGAAATTGATCGATCAAAATTTGATCTTCGATTTGTCCAGTAGAATTGAAAACGTATACTGTATCTCCATCTGCATCAATCTTGAAATTTGTATGTGGATGGTATGTTGGTAAATCTATTGTTGATGGAGGGGGGGATGTTGGCTCCGAACTTTTTAAAATTGACAGAAATGGGATTGCTGTTAAATCTGATGAACTTGCATCAGAATTATGAACCTGTACCGCCAATATGTTTTGACCTGACATCAAGAAACTCGAAGGATCTTCAATAAAATACGAATCAGGTTTTATGCCTTGATAAATTGAAGCTTCGCTTGGAATGTCAGCCAACGTATTATAATCAGGATGGTCACCAGTCGTTCCAATTCCGGATCGAGCGATTTCAACTCCGTTTAAAAAGGCTACAAATGCATCATCATAATCGATATGAAAACAAACATTTTGAATATCATTTAGATTTTCAATTTCAAAAGTCGTTCGCATGAAAATGCTGACCGTTGGTTCAATGATTGTTTGATCATCGTAGTCTCCATATCCAAACCCGGATTGACCAATCAACCACTCGGAATCATCGAAATCAATAGACCACCAATTTGGAATCGTTGAATTTGGCAGAATGTAATGCCAACTTATTCCCTCTGAAATCAAAGTGTGCCAGTAGCTTGTTTCTGCACTTCTGTCTTTTCCGGAGGCAAAGACCAGTGCAAATTGTTTACTGGGAAGGATTATGTTCGGAAATTGCCACTGCGTTGGATCATTGATATCATCCGATAAATAATAGTCGGAAAGGTTAATCGATGCACTACTGGTATTTATGATCTCAATCCAATCAGGAAAATCACCATCTTCATCCTGCAATACGGAATAATTCGAAGGCATAACTTCGTTGATGCGAATGTTTTGCGCTGAAATATTTTGAAATAGCATACAAAACAGTCCCAACAATAAACCGTATTTGCAGGATCGTATCATTCTAAGAATTTAATTATCTCCATCATCTTCATATGGCATGTCCTCCACATTGAAAATTCTGTTCTTCTCGTAATAATATATAATTACTCTGGCGGTATCTCGCAAGAAATTAATGGAAACGATATCCACCCTATGAATATTAATGCCAGTTCGTTCCTTTAAATCCTGAATTAATGCTTCACGGTTATTTTCTTTGATGAGATCAATTTTCTCGTACAAAATTCGTTTAGAGGATTCATGAGAAAGCAATAAGGCAAACTCTAGTATCCAAAGGATCACGATTATCAGTATGTTGCTGATTACTACAATCATGTAGGGCAGGTAGTCGATAGATATTGAATTTGTTACCGCAATGCCAATGAGCACAAATAAGTATGTCATCTCCTTTATTTGCACTGGATTGGTGCGGTACCTTAAAATGCCAAACAAGGCAAATAATCCAAAAGCAAAACCTAATTTCAGTTCAACATCAGATAGTAAATACGTAAGTAAAAAAACCATCGTGTTGATTAGAAGGTAGGTGAATAGGTAATCTTTACGTTTATTCTTTTTGTAGTAGATATATCTTACAATGATGACGGCAACTGCTAAGTTGAATGAAAAGCGTAATAGCAAATCAACTATTCCGGTAAAATCAAAGTTTATACTATTAAGCATGTTCAGTGGTATAATGGTTAGTAAATTCATTTTGAAAGTTTTGTATCTTAATTAGTTTTTCTTTAAAACGGTTCTTTTTTAGTTGGTTGTTTAGTAAGGCCATTCCTACTGCATACTTGCTAAAACCACTTTTTTTAACTCCATACGAATCTAAAATACGGTTAAAGCGGGAGGTGGGGTTTCTATCCAGATTTTTAATCTCAGCAATTGCGATCCCTGGTAAAGATAAACTTTGATCTCTATATGTAAATTCTAGCGCACAATCAATGGTGATTCTTTTTTCAACATGCTTGTTTATCAAGGTCAAACGCCTGTATTTTGTCTTTAATGATTCAATAAGAATTTCGGATGTATAAGGTGTTAGTTCCTGTATAAATTCGTTTGATTTATCACTTGAAATATCCAGATTTTCAGTTGCAATCCTTTTTTTTGTCGTAATACCTTTGTTGTTTTTGTGTTTTATTTCGAGGTATTTATCTCCTGACTCCAGGTATTCTCTAAACCTGATTTTATAGCGATTTCGTTTCCCGTTGTGGTGATCTAAATACATTCCAAAGCTTGGAAGGTCGTAATAGTCAGATTGATAGTTGAGTAGTCGGTTGCCATCAACGTCAAGAACATTGTAATGGTCGTTACATGCTGTTAATATATCTGGCAATATTGAGGAACAAAAAATGTACTTATTATCGAAACGTGACATATGAGATTCGCCATTTAGCTCCTGAAGCGGAATTGTTGAACAGTTCTGTAGAATCGAATTCATTTCCTCAAGTAGTAATTCTATATGTTCCGTTTCTTTAATCATTAATTAGATCTCCAATTTGTAATCAATTCCAATTATATGTTGTTTTGAAGGATTATTTTTGTTGAATGTTTCATGCAAGATATATGAAACACCTACCTGGTTATCCTTATTTATTTTATACCCCAAGCCAAGAATATAACGCCTTCTTTCAAATTGTTTTACAGCATACTTATTAATCCGGTAAAAGAATTCGCAGCTTAATGCTGGTTTTAGAGGAAGGCCTTTAATATTATAATCAACTTTAAAACGATTTCTTAGATATGACTCTGGGATATGGCCATCTTTTGAGCTGTTAATATTTTTGTATTGAGATTGCACCCTCGCTCGATAACCAATGCTAAATCGATCTATCTCTATTTCATATTGTCCTTGCAGCGCAAGACGATGAGCAACATTGTAGCGGTCCTCGTCATTTTCGTTTGAAATACGATAGCTGGTTGAAAACGATAAGTCTTTTTTGGACCAGGTAAGCGCTAATCCCATAAACGATTCATCACGTTGATTGAGGTTATTTCTTAAACGATTTCCAAATTCAATCTCGGTATCAAATCGTTTGTTTATCTTTTTTTCAATTTCCATACCAGTCCACAATCCAAAATCTTCCATTTGTGCCAGGCATTTTGTACTGACTACAAAAAACAATAAGGCACAAAGCAATAGCCTGTATGATCGTATTTGCTTTTTCAAGTTAATCGAATATTACCAGGTCGTCCACAATCACCGTTGAATTGTTATCCGTTATCTCAATGGTTTTTTTAACGGCAATTTCTCCGGATGGCGATTGTCGGGTCGAATCAGCAGAAAGGGCATAAACGGTATAGGTACCTTTATTTAGATATTCGAATCGAAACCACCCATCTAGGCTGGTGTCAAATTTATCAGAATAGATACTATCATTTCCATAGATGATATATACATCAACATTTGGAGCATAATATTCTCCTAGCTTAATGGTGAAATCACTGTTGTAGTTTTTCACTAACACCCGACCCATAATGGTTGAATTTCCGCCTTCACCTTCTTCCTTTTCACAAGAAGTTGTGAAAAGAATCATCACCAGTGAAACCAAAAAGAAGACGAACTTCCGCATATTTTTAACATTAAATTATAATCACCCAAATATAAAAATAATGTTAACACAAATGAAGTTTTGTAATTGTCTGGTTGTTTGTGGAATAGCAATATTTTCGGTGAAATGATGGATGAATTGCCAACACATTCCGACTTTTATTATCACTATGTTTTAATTAGAGAGATTTCAGAACAAAGTTCTTTTAATGGGATTATGTTTTAACTCATGTTCCAATAGCCATTTCTTTCTCCATAGGCCACCAGCATAACCAATTAATTTATTATTTGCACCAATTACCCGGTGACAAGGAATAATAACTGCGATAGGATTTTTCGAGTTTGCGCCACCAACTGCTCGGATCTTCTTTTTATCACCCAGGCTTATCGCAAGGTCAAGGTACATTGTTGTGCTATCATACGGTATTTTTTCTAATTTTTCCCAAACATTTTTTTGAAACTCTGTACCTTCAGGAGCAAGGGGAAGTTCAAACTGTTGCCTATCGCCATCAAAATATTCATCCAATTGCAGAAAGATTCTTTCTTTTAGTGATGAATCTGAGTCATTATTTAGAGGGGTTTCTGAAAATGAGACTTTTGAAATATGATTGTCCTTTATCTCAACATTCAAATAACCGATTGGAGAATGGTATGAAAAAACTTCGATCATTAATGGACTAAATTAATGCTTTTGATGAGTTAAAATAAATAAGTCGGCAAAAACGTCGACTTATTTATGATTTTTTTATTCAATAGCCCCATAGATAATTGATGTTAATTGATCGTAGAATTCTCCGTGAATAAAAGGCAATACTTGAGTCATTCCAACAAAAATCAGTTCTTCTTCGGGATCAATGAAAAATTTCGTACTGAAATATCCTCCCCATTCGTAAGTCCCAGGTGATTTTGAATTTAATCCAGCAGCTTCATCTGTTAATAATCCAAATCCGAGGCAAAAAGTATTACCAGGGATGTGACTTATTCCTTTGCCATTTTTATTTTGAACAGTTAATTGATCGGTTGTCATTAATTCGATCGTTTTTCGACCTAATAACTGATAGCCGTTCATTTTACCATTATTGGCCAGTGTTGCTATAAAAATGGCATAGTCCATTGCAGTAGAAGATAATCCACCTCCTCCTGCATAATATCCGGCATCTTCATTTTTTGGATACTCAAAATAGCTGGATTGGTCGCCTTCCGGCATTTTTAAACCTTTTTCATCTTGAGAATACACTGGAATTAATCGATACTGTTTTTCTTGTGGCAAATAGAAGTAGGTATCTTTCATGCCGAGAGGATTAAAGATGTGTTCACTAAAATATTCAGCCAGCCCCTTGCCTGAAATTACTTCAATCACTCGCCCTAAAACATCAACATTCAATCCATAATGAAACCGGTCGCCGGGTTGGAATGCCAGTGGTACTTTTGCCAGTCGATTGATAAATTCTTCAGTTGTCCATGTGTCGCGGGAAAGCCCAACACCAAGCATGTCATGTTTTGCATAAACAGCTCTCATGTTTCCATTTGAAAAGTCCCCATAAATAATTCCAGAAGTGTGTGTTAGCAATTGACGGATTGTAATTGGCTTTTTTGCTGGAATTGTCGTGTAGCTAGAATCTTTCAGATTGAAAGAATCTAAAACAGCTGAGTTTTTAAAAGCAGGGATGAATTTGAAAACCGGATCATCCAGTTGAAGTTTCCCCTGCTCGTACAATTGCATGATCCCCACCGTTGTTATTGCTTTACTCATTGATGCAATTCTGAAAATATCATCTTTTTGATACAGACTGTCTTTTGAAGTTGACCGATAGCCGAAATTTTTATAATAGGCTATTTTCCCTTTATGTGCGACAAGAAAAACTCCACCGGGGAGCCATTCTTCTTGCATGTAGTTTTGAATTAAAGAATCAGCCATTGCCAAGCGGTTTGCAGAGAAACCAGCTTCTTCAGGTGTTGTTTGTACAAGCGTGGAAATTTCATTTGTTTCACAATTGCAGGCCGTTAAAAAGAAAACAACTGATAGGATCAGCAGGAGATTTTTCATGTATTAGTTTTTTTTGGTTTTCTCAAAAATAAGTAATGAATTCCAGATATTCATGCATGTTGTTGATTTATGGAGCAACAAAAAAGCCACCTGCAAATTCAGGCAGCTTTCAGGATTAACTCCTTCAGAACCGTTCTCGCGTCACATATTTCGTGTGGAGTAGGTGATGAGATTTTTCACCCAAAGGTTCACCTAAGAAATCTTCATAAATTTTAACTATTTCCGGATTCTCGTGAGATTTCCTCATCGGCATTCCGGCATCTTCAGCATAAATTGCTTCGGCTCTCTTTTTTCGAATTTCCGGATTCGTTGGGATTGGTTGGCCTCCACCTCCGAGACATCCGCCGGGGCAAGCCATTACTTCGATGAAGTGATAATCACTTTTTCCTGATTTCACAGCATCCATAACTTTCTTTGCGTTGACTAATCCATGGGCAACAGCGCATTTCAATTCAATGCCATCTAAAAATGACCATTCCTCCAGTGGTGATTCAATTTTAACAGCGGCTTCACGCACACCATCCATTCCTCTCACTGGGTTGATGTCGAGGTTTTTAAATGGTACTTCACGTCCGGTAACTAGCTCGTAGGCAGTACGCAGTGCTGCTTCCATGACTCCTCCGGTTGCCCCGAAAATCACAGCTGCACCAGTTGATTCTCCCATCAAACGATCGTAATTTGTTTCAGGTAACTTAAGGAAATCTATACCGGCTTGTTTAATCATGATAGCCAGTTCGCGCGTGGTTAGTACATAATCAACATCACGGAAACCGCTGTCGTGCATTTCCGGACGATTGGCTTCAAATTTTTTGGCAGTACATGGCATGATTGATACAGAAACAATCGATTCCGGATCGATTTTTCGGGCTTTTGCATAGTAGGTTTTTGCCAGGGCACCAAACATTTGTTGGGGAGACTTACAAGTTGAAAGATTGCCTAAATATTCAGGAAACATGTGTTCAATGTATTTTATCCAGCCAGGCGAACAAGATGTTGCCATGGGGAGTTTGATCGTTTCATCTTTATCCACCAGTGCTTTTTTTAATCGATTTAAAAGTTCTGTACCTTCCTCAATGATTGTTAAGTCGGCGGTGAAATCGGTGTCTAAAACCGAGTCAAACCCCAAACGCTTTAAAGCGGCGACCATCTTACCGGTTACACTTGTTCCAATGGGAATTCCTAATTCTTCACCAAGTCCAACTCTAACGGCTGGAGCAGTTTGAACAACAACATGCTTTTTGGGATTGGAGATTGCATCCCAAACTTCCTCGATATAATTCTTTTCAACAAGCGCTCCGGTTGGGCAATGATTTACACATTGTCCGCAGTTGGTACATACAACTTCACTCATCGGTTTCTCGAAGAAGGTTGAAATTTTCATTTCATCTCCTTTGTAAGCAACTGTTAGGGCATTTACACCTTGCAGTTCTTCGCACGTTCTAACGCAACGCTGACAGCGAATACACTTGCTGTCATCTTTTACAATAGAAGGTGAAAACATGTCAATGGTGTATTTCTTTTCCGGAGCCAATCGGATGAAATCCTGAGTCATGATTTTGTACTCAGATGCCAATTTTTGTAATTCGCAGTTCCCGTTTTTATAACACCTGGTACAGTCCGAATCATGCTCAGAAAGTAGCAATTCAATGATATGCTTTCTTGAGTTTCTTACTTTTAAACTATTTGTGAGGATTTCCATTCCTTCTTCGCAAGGAGTAGCGCAAGCTGCCGCAAGCCTTTTTTGCCCAATTACTTCAACCACGCAAACCCGACAATTACCCGCCACACATAAATCTTTGTGATAGCATAAAGTGGGTACGTTAATTCCAGCTTGATTTGCAGCATCAAGGATCGTTTCACCTTTCTTTATTTCGACTGATGCCCCGTTTATGGAGATATTTATATTTGTAGCCATATTGGTTCTTGAATTTGAATTAGTAAATCATTTCTTCGCGGAAATTTTCAACAATTGATGAGAATGAATTAGCGATTGATTGACCCAATCCACACTTCGCGGTCATGTGCATGGTTTCCGAAAGCTTCAACAATTTGTTGAGATATGCAGCTGGTTTTTCCCCTCTTTTCACTGCTTTTATCCCTCTCAGTAATTGTTGGCATCCAACTCTGCATGGAGTGCATTGCCCACAGCTTTCTTCTCTGAAAAAATCGAGGTAATTGTCTAACACATTAAACATGGAGCGTGAGCTATTATAAAGCATCATTGATCCTCCGGTAGGAAGCGAAATTCCGGTAAGTTTGCCCTGGAATCCGATGGTTGTTTCTCCAAATCGTTTTCTAGGTACCAGAAATCCGGAAGCGCCACCAACTTGCACAGCTTTTGTATCTCCATCACCAAATTCATCAACGAAATCCTGAAGGCTCATACCCAATTCTAACTCGTAAATACCGGGCTTTGGCGTGTCTCCTGAAACGGAAAATAATTTTGATCCCCTCGAGTATTGTACTCCAAGGTCATAAAATTTTTTGGCTCCATATTTAAATATCGTAAAAGTATGGGCAAGTGTTTCAACGTTGTTTACAACTGTTGGTTGTCCCATGTAACCAATTGAAGTCGGGTACGGTGGCTTGTTTCGAGGTTCACCACGTTTCCCTTCCATGGATTCAAATAGTGCAGTTTCTTCTCCACAGATGTAAGCCCCACTTCCCAGAAAAATATCAATTTTGAATTTGAAGTTGATTTGTTTGCAGTAGTACTCAAATTCCTTAATAGCTTTCTCGAGATCGGCAACTAAGAATTTATATTCGCCACGCAGATAGATATATCCATGTGAAGAACCAATTACATGCGCGCATGCCGCCATTGAAGTAAGAACTTTATATGGAACTTTAGTAAGAATTTCGCGATCTTTAAAAGTGCCTGGTTCTCCTTCATCTGCGTTGCAGATTACGTATTTTACTTTTGATTCTTCTTCTGAAGTTAATTTCCATTTTAAGCCTGTTGGGAATCCAGCTCCACCGCGACCTTTTAATTCAGAGCTCATTAGTTCATTTACTAATTCCTGAGGTTTGCGCTTTAGTGTTTTGAATAGAATTTGTTCCCAGTCGTTGTCATTTCTAAAGATGAAATCGGCTCGTTTGAGTTGATATGTTGCAGCAACCATAGTATTTGTATTTGTTATTTTTTCATGTATTTGCTAAGTATTTCACGAACTGTCTCTGGAGTGAGATCCGTGTGAACATCATCGTTGATTAACATGGCCGGAGCTTTATGGCACCAGCCGAGACAGTTGGTTTCCAATAGTGAAAACTTTCCATCGGCAGTTGTTTCACCAACGCCAATTTTTAGCATATCCTGAATAGCTAATAAGACCTGATTCTTACCTTTCATTGAACAAGTAATTGTCTTGCAAATTCGAACGATGTATTCCCCCATTTTTTTATGCTCCAGAAACGAATAGAAGGTTGCTGTGCCGTACACTTCTGCGGCGGGTAAGTTCATTTCCCTGGCAATTTCAATCATTAAATACTCGGTTAAATACTTTTCTTTTTCAACAACGCCCTGTAAAACAGGGAGCAGGTTTTCTCTGTTCCGACCGTGTTTCTCGGCCAGGGACTTGATTAGATCCTGTGCGGGATTCATAAGATGAGATTATTGTGTTTTTTTTAAATTGAGATATAGGTAATTTTACTTGTAAAACGCCTAATTAAAGGCAGGATCGAGTGTTTTATTTATTAATCCCCTTCAGACCAAGGGAGAACATATGTTTATTTCTATATAAAAATAAAGAAGTGTATTTTGATAAACTACAAGCAATTATCAGAAAAGGGAAAAGTACGGGTGTTTTCCAACATAATTGGCCTATTGTAAATAAGACTAAATCAAAATAAAGATGAAATATTTATTTGTCTATCCAATTATATCCCATTTAGTCTGTTATTTTTGTTGAAGCAAAAATCATAGATAAAATGGCGGTTGAAATAGAACGGAAATTTCTGGTGAAAGAGCACTTATTGCCTGAACCAGCTGAGAAAATCGAAATGGTACAAGGGTATTTGAGTGATGATAAAGAGAGGACCATTCGAATTCGAATTTCAGATGATAAAGCATATCTCACGATTAAAGGGAAAGTTACTGGTATCTCTAGGCCTGAGTTTGAATATGAGATACCAATTGATGATGCTAAAGAAATGCTAAAATTGTCAGTTTTTCCTCCGGTAGAAAAAATTAGAAATATCATAATTGATGAAGGGCGAAAATGGGAAGTTGATTTTTTTCATGGGGTAAACGAAGGCTTAATTGTTGCAGAGATTGAATTATTAAATGAAGCGGATCAAATTTCTTTGCCAAATTGGATACTTAAAGAAGTGACTGGCGATCAGCGGTATTATAATTCGCGACTTGCCAAATTTCCATTTTCGGTCTGGTAAAAAGTATTCAATGGCTTAATTTTTGTAAAGTGCAGACAAGATTATTTATGAAATTGCGTTTTACCCAATAGCCAAATAAACCTTTTAAGTATGCGGTATAAACATATTGTTACTGGACTGTTATTAATTTTTTCGATACTGGTTTCTCAATCTTCTTTTTCGGTGCCACTTCAAAAAAAGAAAAAAGTTTCAAATATTGACTCTGTAAAAGTAAGTGTTGATTATTTGAACTATTTTTTATCGGGAAAAGACGGATGGAAACCTCAAAATGAAGAGTTGGCAAAAACCTTACGCGGACTGATCCATTTTGTGGAAGATGAAAAGATAGATACTATACTTCATAAAGTGTCAGAGTTCACGGTAGAACCCGCGAATCAGCTTTTTTATCGCCCGTATAACTTGATTTCAGATAGTTTGCAAATAGAAGGATATGTTTCTAACTCACAGCTTATAGAACAATTAAAAAGAATTGATAGGGAAGTTCGAAATACTGTTGTTCGTGAGGAAATTCCAGTGCCCGAGCAATTGATGGAGAATTTGACTGAGAAAGTCCCATTATTGAAAAGGGATGAAGCCGATTTACTGCTTAGAGATTCACGTGTTATTTTGCCAGATAGCATTCAATCATTTGAAGCCATTCCTGATTCCACATTGATGAGCCCTGCCGATTTTAGAAGGATTCAGAGGATGGACAGCCTTAAGCGGGTTATTTTGGAAAACGCAAGGTTAGAATATAATAACAATTTGCTTCAACATTATATTGATTCTATTTCATCTGATTACAGGGAGCAGGTTGTCCTCGAATTGTCAAAAAGAGAACAACAGAAACTTAGGGATGAGATTAAAAATTCAAATAATCAAAAGCTTATTGCATATAATGATTCTGTGGTGAAAGCTGTGAATGATACAATTTTTCAGTATTTGGATGTATTGACATCACACGCGGAAAATGATTCTACGTTGCTATGGGTTCAAAATAGTGAACGTGATATAACACAAATTTGGTTGAGGAAAAATGATCCGTATTCGAAGCGGATGTATATTAAAAATGAACAAAATGATTCGCTGGGGATTCGACTGAGAAATATTGACAAAAATGCTATTCAGATATTGATTGATGATGGTGTTACTTTTAACCGCTTCTCACAGCAGCAATCAAAGGGCTTTAAATTCGATGAGTTGATGCATGAGAGTAATCTACGGAAGGTCGAGAAAAAATACAATGTTATTACTCCCTGGACTTTAGGGGGAGATGGTACCGTTGGTTTTACCCAAACATATTTGAATAATTGGAAAAAAGGAGGTAAGAGTGCATTGTCAACTTTAATGGTGCTTAAAGGATTTGCTAATTATTCGGAGAAAAAAATTAAGTGGGAGAACAACGCGGAACTAAGAAACGGATGGTTAAAGCCTGGCGGAGATAAAATACAAAAGAACGACGATAAATTTGAGATTATTTCCAGGTTTGGTATCAGCGCATTTAAAAAATGGTACTACAGTGCTGAGCTTGATTTTGAGACTCAATTGTTCAATGGGTATAATTATCCTAATCGGGATAATCCAATCTCGGGTTTTTTAGCGCCAAGCAGAACGTTGATGAAGTTTGGTTTGGACTATAAACCGAATAAAAATTTCTCTCTGTTCTTGTCACCTTTTACATCCAAAACCGTTTATGTAAGGGATACTGTGAAAATTGACCAGACAAAATTTGGGATTGATAAAGATAAGAAGCGTTATTGGGAGCCGGGTTTAAATGCCGACATAAGATGGAAAAAAGACATTGATAAAGATATGTCTTATGAGTTGAAATACAAGATGTTCATAAATTATAGCGAACCTTTTTCTAAATTTGATATCAGTTGGGAAAATAACTTCGTGATGCGATTAAATGATTTTATTAACATGCGCGTTATGCTTCATTTGTTGTACGATGATAATGTGAAATTTCCTATATATCGTGAGATTGATGGAGCGCAGGTTGAAGTCGGAAAGGAACCTAAGTGGCAGGTAAAAGAATTTATTTCTGTTGGATTTTCGTACAAACTGAATAAAAGGGTTTATCGTCGTAGGTTGGTAAATTGAAAGTAGCTGTAGGTTCTTGAGAATTTATTTATACATTCGTCGAAAATTGAAAGGCATGAAAGACTTTAAAAAATACTTCAAAATTGCAGCTGAACCCAAAGATGTTTACAATGCATTAACCAATAAGGTGATGTTGGAGATATGGACTGGTGAAGCCGCTGTGATGGAAGAAAAAGCAGGCACAGAATTTTCGCTTTGGGACGGCAGTATTTGTGGTAAAAACCTTGAATTTGTCAAAGACCATAAGATTGTGCAGGAATGGTATTTTGGAGAGCAAGATGAACCATCTATTGTCACCATTAAGTTTCATGAAGACAAAAATGGAACAAGCATGGAGGTAAAGCATACCAATATTCCCAATGAAGCCTATGACAATATTGTGGAAGGCTGGACAGAGGATTACTTCGATGCCCTGAACCAGTTATTTGAGGAATAGATCAATTATTTAAGCAGTTGTTTTATTATCGTTAAGAGTTGATTTACTTTTAAGTTGATCAACTTCATTGAAATCTGAAAGTCGTTTCTTTGCGGAAAATATAACCAGTTATGTGGGTTTTTCTAGCGTTGAGTTCGGCTTTTGTGTTGGGGATTTACGATGTTTTTAAGAAGCTTTCCGTTAATGGAAATGCGGTCTTCCCGGTTTTGTTTTTTTCAAGTCTGGCATCAGCAATCGCTGTTGTGCCAATAATGATAGGCTCCTCGCTTCATCCTGAATTTTTTAAGTCAATTCACATTTTCGTTCCTTCTATTTCTTTGACCGAACATTTACTGATTTTACTGAAGTCGGTAATCGTTGTTTCGAGTTGGATATTTTCCTTTTTTGCATTGAAAAACCTTCCTATTACGATTGTTGCACCGATACGTTCCACCAGTCCAATATGGACTTTAATTGGAGCAATTTTGATTTTTAATGAGTCACTGAATGTATTGCAGTGGCTTGGAGTTATTACTACACTGTTGTTTTTCTATTTACTATCAGCTGCTGGTAAACTTGAAGGCATTCATTTCAGACGAAATAAATGGATCTTTTTCATCATCGCAGGTACGCTTTTGGCTGCCACCAGTGGTTTGTATGATAAGTTTATTATTCGAAAAATAGATCGACTTGCAGTACAGTCGTGGTTCACAATTTACCAGGTACTTTTATTGGGACCGGTTTTAGCGATTACCCGCTATTCAATCAAAAAGGAAAAACGCATTCCATTTGAATGGCGATGGACGATCCCTGCCATTGGATTAGTTTTATTGTTGACTGACTTTCTTTATTTTTATGCATTGAGCTATGAAGGAGCGATGATTTCGATCATTTCAGCGATCAGGCGAGGCGGGGTGGTTGTTGCGTTTATAACAGGTGCATTGTTGTTTAAAGAAAAGAACATTCGTCAAAAGGGACTTTATTTGTTAGGAATTTTAGCTGGTATTTTAATGATTAGCTTAGGAAGTGCTTAACAATATTTCCATTTCTTCTTAATTCTTCCCGTATTCTTTCTTCATTGAGCTAAATTTAGAAAACAATTAAAATGAACATCCGTTTCAATGGTAGATGTTTCTAGTCGATACAGACTTTTATTTGTTTTAATGAACTATTAGCTAATCTATTTACAATGGAAAGAATTGAATTATACCATGGTGATATCACAGAAATGCATGTAGATGCGATAGTAAATGCAGCAAATAGTAGTTTGCTTGGAGGGGGAGGAGTGGATGGAGCTATTCATAGAGCAGCAGGGCCTAAGCTGTTGGATGAATGTAAAAAGTTGAATGGCTGTGAAACTGGAAACGCTAAAATAACGAATGCCTACAGGTTACCTTGTCGATATGTAATACATACAGTTGGTCCGGTTTGGTATGGCGGAAAAAACAAGGAAGAAGAATTATTAGCATCTGCTTATCGCTCCAGTTTGGAGCTTGCTGTAAAGCACGAGCTCGATTCTATTGCCTTTCCAAATATTAGCACTGGCGTATATCATTTTCCGAAAGAACTTGCAGCCAAAATTGCCGTAAAAACAGTGCGGGAATTTCTGAAAAAGAATGATACCCTTGAGCAGGTTTATTTTTGTGTTTTTGATGAAGAGAACCTTGAAATATATCAAAAATTGATTGAGGAATAGAAATGAATAACTTTTTAATAACTGATTAAAATATAATGTTAAGTTTTTATCAGGATTTATAGATGTTGGATACATCCGAAAGGAAATTACAAGCTTTTGAGTAAATTTCTTTTGTAAAACTTATCAGCAAATTGCATGAAAAAAATCAAGGTTGAAATACCTATTACTTTACTCACCATTATCATGTTGGTACTTATGGTACTTTCAGGTAATCTGGTGTATGAAAGTTTAACTGAAATTGTAGATTCGGTTCACAAAGAAGCACGCCCCGATTACAAATTACTGTTGATCAAGGATATTAATTCTGATTTGACAGAGATTGAAAACACTGTAAAACTCTACACTATAAGTAATAAGCGCAGTTACTTATCTCCTTACTATACCTTAAATGAGGAAGTTCGATCTAAATTGATTGATTTGCAGGATTATGCTTTTTCCGGAGATGAAACGAAGATTCTTCTTGATTCTTTAAGTGTGCTGGCGCGTCAAAAATTAATCATCTGGGAAAACATACTGACGCTGCATATTTCAAAGGAAGATGAGCATGAAACATTTTCTGATTATTACGAAAAGTTAGATACCATAAGTGTCGAAAAAGATACGATTCATTTTGAAGAGGCAGAGAAAGTAGGCTTCATTAAACGATTGTTTGGAAAGAAACCAGAACCGCCAAAGCCCGTAATTGTCGATCGGACAGAAGAGAAAGAAACTATGCGGCAGGAAATTGCTGCATTGGAAAAAGAAATAGCAGACAGAAATTTGCTTATTGCTTCACGGGAAACAGCCTTGATGCAGAAGAATATAACGGTAAATGAGGCGCTGGGTAGTATTATTGAAGAACTTGAAAATCAAGAGCAGGAAAACTTGTTACAGAAAACACAGGAAGCCGATCGTTTGGCGTCAGTTACTTATAAGCGACTTGCCATGTTTACGATCGCAGCGGTATTTCTGATGATTCTGGTATTGTTCCTTTTTTACCGCGATTTAAGAAAATCCAGGGCCTACCAACGTGTTTTAAAAGAAGCTAAAACTGAAGCTGAAAAATTAGCACGAACCAAAGAGCTTTTTGTCGCTACTGTAAGTCATGAGATGCGAACACCCGTAAATGCAATTTTTGGTTTATCGGAACAACTTCTTCAACGTGGGCATGATCCTAAAACTCAGAAGGATTTAGATGTAATTTACAAATCAACCAAACATTTAATAGATCTGGTTAACGATACATTTGACTTTACCAGAATTGAAAACCAGCGAATTCAGTTGGAACCAGTAGATTTTTTGCTGGATGAAGTGTTGGAAAAGGTGGAGCTGTTTAATAAAGAAAGTGCAGCGGTTAAGGGAATTAATTTCATTATCGAAAAAGAATATCCTGATGGATTGGTGTTGTTTGGAGACCAGGGAAGGTTAAAACAGGTACTGATTAACCTGGTAACAAATGCAATTAAATTTACGGATACAGGTAGTGTCACATTGAATGTAAAAAATAGTGGAAGTAGTGATGTCGAAGTTCTTTCCATTAGTGTGACAGATACCGGTATTGGTATTCCGAAGGATAGCAGGGAACTCATATTTAATGATTTTGTCCAGTTAGAAACTGATGCAAATAAAAAGGCAAGAGGAACTGGGCTGGGACTGTACATCGTGAAAAAATTGGTGGAGTTGCTTGGTGGTGGGGTTAGTCTTGAAAGTGAAATTAATGTGGGAACGACTTTTCATCTCACTATTCCATTCAGAAAAGGAAATTCTAATAAAATTCAAAACGTAATAAGAAATTTATCTGCACCTCGTGTTTTAAAAGGAGTGACTGTTTTAATTGTGGATGATGAAGAGTTTAATCGCCATCTTTTAAAAAATATTCTTAGCAAATGGAAAGTCGAATTTCAGGAAGCTGAAGATGGGCAAAAAGCATTGGAATTAGGTGAGAAATTTGACTTTGGCTTGATTCTAATGGATATTCGGATGCCGGTTTTAAATGGTATTGATGCTGCTAAGAAATTTAAGGAGAATGGTTACCCGGCGAAGATAATTGCCTTGACTGCAAACAGCCATGTGAAGGATTTTGACCGGTACAAAGATGTTGGCTTTGACAATCATTTGGAAAAGCCGTTTTCTGAAGTAAAACTGCATGATGTTATTACGGAAACGATGAAAGGTACTGAAAAACCCGCTGAAAGTACTGGAAAACCAGCAGTTAAGAGTTATGAAATTGACTTGAGTACCTTGGAGAGTATGTCAAATGGAGATCCTTCATTTTTGAAAGAAATGATTAATATTTTCTTGAAGTCAAGCAAAAATAGTATTGATTTAATCGAACAGAGTTTTGAAAATAGTGATTGGCAAGCGATTGCTGATATTGCTCATAAACTCGCTGCTCCGGTGAAGCATATGAATGTTACTGAAGTGCATCAAACAGTAAAACAATTGCAGCTAATTGCAGAAACAAACCAAGATGAAGAACTTCTAAAAAATAAATTTGAACAGCTTAAAAAGGAAATAACTTTATTGGATAATCAATTGCAGGAGTACCTGGAAGAAGAAATTGGTTGATTTCAGTATGCTTTTTTGTTGTCTTTTGTTTGAATAATAGTTTCATTTGCTTAGTAGAAGTGCGCTGACTCAGCTTTTAGACGTTAATGTATGGATTCCAATGCCTTTAAAATATTTGTAGTTGAAGATGACGAATGGTATAATCGTTTGCTCGTTCATAATCTTTCATTAAACCCTGATTATGAAATACAGGCTTTTAGCGATGGCAAAAGTTGCCTGGATAATCTTCATCAAAAACCGGATGTTGTAACGCTGGATTATCGGTTGCCTGATATGAAAGGGCTTGAAGTTTTAAAGCAAATAAAAGAATTGGATGAAGATATTCAAGTGATCCTCATTTCGGAGCAGGATGATATTGAAGTGGTGGTTGAATTGTTGAAACATGGAGCATACGATTACATCGTGAAATCCAAAGACATTCGGGAACGCTTGCTAAATACGGTTAGCAACATTCAAAAGGGTGTCCGACTTAAAGACGAAATAAAGTCCTTGCGAAAGGAAGTTCGTAAAAAATATAGCTATCAGAATTCCATTGTTGGCAATGATACTGCCACCCAGAAAATATTTGATTTAATTGAAAAAGCAACTCGCACAAATATCACTGTTTCTGTAACAGGTGAAACCGGTACAGGGAAAGAGTTGGTTGCAAAGGCGATTCATTATAATTCCAAGCGGGCGAAGAAACCTTTTGTTCCTGTTAATGTTGCTGCAATTCCTAAAGAGTTGATAGAGAGTGAATTATTTGGACATGAAAAAGGTTCTTTTACAGGGGCGAGTTCACGACGAATTGGAAAATTTGAAGAAGCCAGCTCGGGAACACTATTTCTGGATGAAATAGCGGAAATGGATATTTCTTTGCAAGCCAAACTTTTAAGGGCACTTCAGGAAAAGGAAATCATTAGAATTGGAAGTAATAATCCAGTAAAAACCGAGTGCCGAATTATCATTGCGACCAATAAAAACTTATTGGATGAGGTGAAAAATGGTAATTTCAGACAAGATTTATATTATCGTCTTTATGGGCTTCCAATTGAGTTACCACCGTTGCGCGATCGGGGAAATGATGTTATTGTTTTGGCTAAACATTTTATAACTGAATTTTGCAAAGAAAATCAGATGGAACTTAAATCTCTTGAAAAATCGGCAATCAATAAATTATTGGCCTATCCTTTTCCCGGAAATGTTCGTGAATTGAAATCAGTTATCGAATTAGCCGTCACAATGGCTGATGAAAATGAAATTACTGAAGAGCACTTAATTTTAGGTGATCATCAGAATATCGATACGCTTCTTTCTGAGGAAATGACTTTGCGGGAATATGATATCCGTATTGTCAAGAAATATATGGATCGGTATGACAATAATACCAAAACAGTAGCCGAAAAACTGGATATCGGTGTTGCTACCATATATCGCATGTTAAAAGAGAATAGAGGCTAAACTGGTATTTCAATCCAAATTATCATTATGGAAATCAATAAATCATTTTGATAAAAATCAGACTCGTCTATCTTGATTTAAATCGTTGAATGTGTGTGTGTTGTGATTTTGGCATAAGTGTTGCGAATACCTTCTCGCTTTAGTTTTTTTACAAATTAATCAAGGAGGGTAAAGTCATGAATTATAACAAAAAAACACTCTTAACGACCATATTGATTGCATTGGCCATTATTATTACTGGCGTTGGAGCCAGTGTATACTTTTACAATCAGAAAGTAACTGAGGTGTCTACACTTCAATCAGAAAACGAAAACATTAATCAAGTGCTCTCTGAGCGCGATTCTGTTGTTAACGAACTCGTTGATGCGTTTAATCAAATTGAACAAAATTTGAAATTCATCAAGGAGAAACGCAAGCAACTTTCAATTGATACTGAAACAGAGGGTGGAAAAGATCAGAAGCAAGCTATTCTCGCAGATATCAGTTTAATGAATGAAATGTTGGAAGAAAGTAGCAAACACATTGCTGATCTTGAGAAAAATTTAAAAAATTCAGGATTCCAACTGAATTCCTTCAAGAAGAAAATTGCAAATCTGACAAAGAGTATTGAAGATCAGAACATGCAGATTGCAGAGCTTAAAAAGGATGTTGAAGAGCGTGATTTTATGATTGCTGATTTGAATAAAAAAGTCGATGAAATGGAGTTTGAGATTGCTAAAAAATCGGATACTCTGGAGATGAAGCAAGAAGTAATCAATCAGAAAACAAATGAGCTCAACAAAGCGTATATTGCTTACGGTACTTATAAGGAGCTGAAAGAAAGAGGTCTGCTGACAAAGGATGGTGGATTTTTATGGATTGGAAGACATACAGCTATTGAGGAAAATTTTGATGGTGATTATTTTACTGAATTGAATATTCAGGATACAAAAACAATTCCTCTTCACTCAAAAAAAGCAACGATTATTTCTGAACATCCAGACAGTTCATACAGTTTAGTTGAAGAAGATGGTATGGTATCATATTTGCAAATTGAAAATCCGGAAGAATTCTGGAAAATTTCAAAATATGCAGTTATCGAAGTGAAATAACATTTGAACAAAAAGACATAGAATTCATTAAATAGATAAGGTTATTGCCGTAATTGAATTCAACTGCGGCTTTAACTTTTAAAAATTACCAAACAATAATTATAGAAAACTAAAAATAATAGATGATGAGAAAAATCGGATTTTTATTAGGTGTGTTCGTTGTAGGTATTTTTGTTTTGATTTCTTGCAGTGAAGACAATTCTGTTTCTTCACTTGAAGGTAAAGGAACTGTAAATATTTATCTGACCGATGCACCATTCCCAGTAGATCTAGTGTCAAAAACAATGGTCACCATTGATAAAGTTGAAATTAGGAAACAAGCAACCGATTCTACGGAAGCTTCTTTTATTGTTCTTTCTGAGGAGGAAGCTGAAATAGATTTATTAATGCTTTCAAATGGCATCACTGAAAATTTGGCTTCTGCCGAATTGGATGCTGGAATGTATGATATGATTAGATTACATGTTGTCAACTCTAAAGTTGTGTTAACGGATGATACTGAATTTGATCTTAAAATTCCAAGTGGTTCATCGAGTGGTCTAAAAGTAAAAATAGAACCTGCAATTGAATTGACTGAAGGACAAACAGCAGACGTGTTGCTTGACTTTGACGTAAGTAAATCCTTTGTTGTTAAAGGAAATTGGAAAGGTGGAAATATTAATGGATTTAATTTTAAACCCGTTGTCCGCGGAGTATTAATGGGAATGACAGGTCGCATTGAAGGTATGGTAACTGATACGACTGAAACAGTTCTCGAAAATGCATCGGTAAAAGTTTGGCTTCCAGGCGAAGCTGAAATGGAGGATAGCTTAGTAACTTCTTCTTTTACAGATGTTGATGGTAAATACAAAGTTATTGGTTTATTGGGAGGTACTTACTTTTTAACTACCGAGCTGGAAGGTTTCATTAACGATACGGTTTGGAATGTTGATGTTACCGAAGGAAGTTCAACCATGGTTGATATTGAGTTGACACCGGTAGAGGAAGTTGCAGACGCACCAGCCGAAGAAGGTGGTGAGTAAATTTTAAGATTTTAAGTGTCTGAAATAATATTCATTGGATTGGATTTGAAAAGCTGTTCGATATTATCGAGCAGCTTTTTCTGTAAATGAGAAGATCAACTTTTGCACTTTTGTTTTGTTTAGTAGATATCATATAAAATTAGACAATCATGGAAAAACCAAAAATAGCTGAGAGATCACCATTAATGATGGAAATGCAACCGGGTACTTATTATTGGTGCGCTTGTGGTCGGAGCAAAAATCAACCTTTTTGCGATGGATCTCATAAAGTGACAAATTTCAAACCCAGGGAAGTGAAGATTGATCAAATTCAGACCGTCTTCTGGTGTCGTTGCAAGCAAACCAGCAATCCTCCGTTTTGCGATGGAACTCATCGAAGTTTATAGAAAGTTGAATATTTTTAATCAGATTAATCTTGGTCAAGATTTAATGAGACAACAAACAATCGATTAAAAAGGAATTTCATGCAGAAATAAGAATATTGATGAGTAATTTGTTAGTTTTGAATAAATTATCAAACCAATGAATATTGATATAGAATCTGTATTTACGTTAATTTTTGCTGGTAATATTCTTATTGCTCTTTTTTTTACTGCCTATTTATTGATTAATAAAGACAGAGATAAATCTATTCGTATATATATCAGTTCCCGATTTTTGTTTTTAATGATGGCACCTTTGTATGTATTAAGGGGCAAAATTCCAGATCTATTTGCTATTGGGGTGTTTAACGTATTTATTTTCACTGCTCACTTTTTAGAGTTTTATAGCATAGCATTTGCAAAAAGAACTTTTAATTCCAGACATTTTTATAGATTATTGGTCGTTCCAATTTTGATGTCATTAATTTTCATCTCGTTTCTGTCCTCTATTGAAAACACTCGAATTGTTGTTAACTCCGGTTTGCTTGGTTTGTTTTTTACGGGATGCAGCGTTTTTCTCATTCTAAATCAACGAATGAATAAAACTCAACGGCTCGCTGGATTTTTATATGTAATTGTTGCTTTATCTACATTAATTCGATTTTTTGAAGCAGCTTTTGTGAATCAATCATTGGAGATTTTGGCTAATAACACGGTGCAGAATGTCTTTTACTCTTTCTATTTATTTAGCACATTGTTTTGGGCTGTAATTATATTGTTGATACTAAGAGAAAAGGATCGTGAAATGGCTGCCAATAATCAAGTTGTGTAACTTTTCTAATAATCAAGTCCATTAAATTCTAAATCAATAATATAGGTATCTTATTTCGCATAAGTCTTTACTTGAATTGGCTGATTCTAAGCCATTGTACCACTATCATTTTGAAATATCTTGGTGTTTTTAGTGAGTAAATATTCAATACTTCCAGTATTATCTTCGTGTAATAATTTATAACCAACTAATCATGAATTCATGAAATTATTTTTCAGGCTTCTAGTTTTACTTATAGGTACGTTTCTGGCTAGTACAGTATATTCTCAAAATTGGACGTTAAAACAAGCGCCGTTAATGACCCGCTGGGCAGACGATTTGGATATCGAAAACCTACTTCCCGAATATCCGAGGCCACAAATGGAAAGAGCGGATTGGCTTAATTTAAATGGGGTATGGGAGTTTCAGGTAGGTGAAGCAGGAGAAAATCCACCTATTGGAAAGACTTTAAGCGATACAATATTAGTTCCATTTCCAGTAGAATCTGCACTTTCGGGTGTGATGGAGCAACACGAGCACATCTGGTATCGGCGTACTTTTTCTGTTCCTGAAGATTGGGATGGAAAGCAAATTTTACTTCATTTTGGTGCCATTGATTGGGAATCTGAAATTTTCATCAATGGAAAAAGCCTTGGAATTCATCAGGGGGGATATGATGAGATAAGCTATAATATTTCGCCATATTTGGTAAAAGGCATAGAGCAAGAATTACTTGTTCGAGTTTATGATCCTACTGAAGCTAAGGGTATTCCTCGTGGCAAACAGGAAACACCTCCACATAATTTACTGATTATGTACACTCCTGTGACTGGAATCTGGCAAACAGTATGGATGGAGCCAGTTGAAAATTGTCATATTGATCAATTAAAAATGACGCCCGATATAGATAATGATCAATTGAAATTGGCTGTCTTTGCGGACAATATTCAAGCTGGAGTTAAGGTTGTTGCAAAAGCTTTTGACAATGGGAAAATCGTAGCTACTGTCACTGGGACTGCTGGAAATGAATTTAGCATACCGATAAAAGATGCAAAATTGTGGTCTCCGAAATCTCCATTTTTATATGATCTAACGGTTGAGTTAGTGAAAGGATCAACGGTTTTTGATAAGGTCGATAGTTATTTCGGAATGAGAAAGGTAAGTATCGCTAATGAGGGAGGAAATCCAAAGATTTTTTTGAATAATGAATTTGTCTATAATCTAGGATTTCTGGATCAAGGTTATTGGCCCGATGGGATTTACACAGCACCAACTGACGAAGCTTTAAAATTCGATGTGCAGATTCAAAAAGACTTTGGTTATAATATGGTTCGTAAACACCTGAAAGTTGAGCGGCAACGTTGGTATTACTGGGCCGATAAATTAGGGATTATGGTATGGCAGGATATGCCTTCTGCAAATTCATACCGACACAATCCACCTCCGGTTGATACCCTTCAATACCGTAAGGAACTTGAGCGGATGATTGATGGAAGGTATAATTCACCTTCAATTACAACCTGGGTAATATATAATGAGACACAGGGGCAAAAAGATGAAAATGGCAATAATCTAACTGGTCGGATGGTCGAGCTTGTTCGTTCAAAAGATTCATCACGACTGATAAATCCTGCAAGTGATAATATTTTCAAAGATTACGTTGGAGATATTCTCGATTATCACTCATATCCTTCACCCAGAGCTATTGAAAGTGAAACAATGGCGACTGCTTGCGGTGAGTTTGGAAGTGTCGGCTTTGCGCTTGAAGATCATGAGTGGATGCCCGATTCTGGTGTGAGTATGATCATGGTTAATACAGCCGAAAAATTGGAAGATATTTATGAAGGATATATTCAAATGTTGGCTCAATATAAGTCGGAGGATGGAATGAGTGGGGCTGTTTTTACACAACTTACAGATGTGGAACAGGAGATAAATGGATTTTTATCTTACGATCGTGTTTCAAAAGTTGACATTGATAAGATGAAAAAGATCAATGAAAAGCTTATTGAAAATGTAATAGTAAAAACCGATGAAATACTTCCAATTGCATCAAATGCAGCAACCGTATGGAAATACACTTTTAAAGAACCTGCTAAAAATTGGACAACTGGATCTTTTGATGATGCCTCGTGGGAACTTGGTCAGGCCGGTTTTGGGCATGGGAATATCGAGAAAGGGAAAGTGAACACCAATTGGGATACGGATAAAATATGGTTACGAAAATCATTTGAAATCAATCAGATTGATTCAGATGATTTATTTCTGAAAATTATGCACGATGAAGATTTTGAAGTACATATTAATGGTGTTCTGGCAGCATCTGGCAAAGGACATTCTTCTAAATACGAGTTGCTGGTAATAAGCGATGAGGCAAAAAAGAGCTTGAAAATAGGTAGCTTAAATACCATAGCAGTTTACTGCAAGCAAACAGTTGGGAATCAATTTATCGATGTTGGCATAGTTCACTTTTTGTATCGTAAATAGAAAGATCAGTCAATTTAAGAGATAGTTTTAGCATCTGTAGGAATCGTGTCATCCTACAGGTGTTTTCATTTTTGGGCGAGTTAATTCGAATACTTATTATTTGGAAAGCTACTGTTGATTCCTTAAACTCGTAGTTTATTACCAAAATATACCGCCATGCTATCATCTATCATCGAGTTTATCGTCATGTTAAATCCATTTGCATTGTTTCTTTACCTGGAACCCATTCGTAAGGATCTTTCTCATAAAGACTTCATGATTGTAATTTTAAAGGCGACATTGATTTCATTTATTGTTTGTGCAGTTTTTTTCTATTTTGGTGAGTTCATTTTTGCGAAAATATTTCAACTAAATTTTGAGTCATTCCGAATTTTTGGTGGCATCATTATCTTTTCATATGCCTATTTCTATATTGTTAAGGGACAAAAAGCATTGATAATGATTAAAGAAAACCTGGATGACTTGGCATCTGAAATAGCATTGCCCTTTATGGTGGGAGCAGGTGCAATTTCTCTGAGTATTTTGCTTTCGCAAAAGCATGCCTTGGTGCTGGGTACAGTTGCACTTTTCATCATTTTTGGTTTAAATTTTTTAATCCTTTTTTTTATGAAGAAGGTTCGGGATTCTCTGGAAATGAAAAAATTTAAAACAGCCTTTGACAAAAATATGGAAGTACTTTTGCGGCTAAATGGGTTTTTTATTGGTGCTATTGGTATTAATATGGTGTTGGTAGGGATAAAAAATATGTTTCTGTAATTTTGTATTGAAACCCATATCTATTATTTATTTGTAAGACTTTGGTAATGTTCACAAATCTGATTCATAGTATTCAGCAACACATTGATCTGGATGAAAAAGAGATCAGTATTCTTTGTAATTATATTGATTCTCATCAACTAAAAAAGAAAGACTTTTTGTTGAAAGAAGGAGACGTATGCCACGATCTATTTTTTGTTGAGAAAGGCTGTTTGAGAATGTATTTTATTGATGAAAGGGCGGTTGAACAGATTACACAATTTGCAATTGATAGATGGTGGATGTCGGACTATTTTAGCTTTATGGACAGGACCCCATCCGAGTATTATATTCAGGCCGTTGAGAAATCAGAAATTTTATCAATTAGTCATACCGCATTTGAGGAAATGTTAAAGGAGCTTCCGAAAATGGAGCGTTACCTGCGTATTTCGATGCAACGTGCTTTGGCTGCATCGCAGCTACGAATTAAATATATGTATGAATTAACGAAAGAAGAATTTTACATTCATTTTAGTACCTCATTTCCTGAATTCATGCAACGTGTTCCCCAATATATGATTGCTTCCTACCTTGGACTTACACCCGAATATGTAAGTGAACTTAGAAAAAAGCACCTCTAATTATTTTCTTAAACCAGCTTAATTTTTTTCACATTCGTGGTCTATAGCTTTGCATGGTGTAAAGTACTATCGGCTTCGTTAAAAGCAGAGGGAAGCATTGTTTTTCCGCGCAGATGTTTTTGGCAACCCAAATAAGCCGAGTTGAAAATATTAAATTCAGAACAATGAGTGAAAAGAAAAAATTATCAGAGAAATTCTACGAAGTAATCGATCATGAGGGAGTAGTCTCAATTACTTCGTGGGGAGTAGTGCCACACGTTGTAAATACCTGGAATTCCTTTCTAGTGATTACCGAAGACGAACGAATTTTAATACCTGCTTACGGGTTTCGGAAAACAGAAAAGAATATAAAAGTAAATAACGAGGTTAAACTCACACTGGGAAGTAAAGATGTAGAAGGATATAAGAACTATCCGGGTACTGGCTTTTTGATTGAAGGAACTGCAGCTTATATTGAGTCAGGAGAAGAATATGATTTTATGAAAGAGAAGTTTTCGTTTCTCTCTCGTGTGTTCGAAGTTACAGTAACTAAAGCAAAGCAAATGTTATAAATAGATGAATGATTATTTTTAATTCAAAGCTTTCATCAAAGTCAGAATATTGGAAGTTGCATATCAGTATGCTTACGCCAAATATTCTGACTTATCATTAATATTTTGCAAGCTGAATTACCTCTTTTGAATCACCATCCTGCAACGAAATTTTTAAAGTTTTTCCAGTCATATTTGCAAGTCCATCAAGCTGATTTCCATCTGGTTTTGTCCAACGAACGGTATATACATCATCTAAACCCGAAGGACTAAGTTTTGCAATTACTTGCAGCTTGTCGTAGCCTAATGATTCTCCGTTTAAAATTAAAATTTTAAGGGAGCCATCAGTATTTTCGATTACATCAACTGAATACCGATAATTGTAAAAAAGATTAGTAGGACGATAAATTTCTGAATCGGCATCACCCTCGATAGCTGGAGACTCGGCTTTTATAGGTTTCGCTTCTGGAACTAAGTTGACTTCCGTTTCTGCAATAGGTTCTTCTGCTGGTGTCTCAGTTACCTTAATTTGAATTTTTGCTGCATTTTTATTTAGTGGTAACTCGTCCAAATCCTTAATGGCGTCTTCAAATGCTTCGGCAAATCCTTTATCATATTCTTTAGAAATACCACTACCGTCACTTTCCCAAACCATTCTATTTTGGCAGTCAAAAAATTTCACTTTCAGCTTATTTTTAAACATGTTGGAGGTATTGACTAAATTAACTCTTAAGGCATCACAGTAGTCAAAAGGGCGATCGCTTGATTCAAAAGCACTTTTAATACCTTTTTCATTTAGTATTCGCTGGATGCTTGAACTAATATTATGTGGATTAAATCCACTGCCAATCTCTGAAAATTGAGTTGGTATAATTACATATTTGTAATTTGATTGTGCAAATAATACACTACTAAAGAATATAAATAACGAAATGAGCGTATATTTTTTCATGTCTAATCTTTTTTCTGACCTGTTAAAATGAATCACCAAACTAACAAAAATTTGCATGTTTACCTAATGGTAGTTTTAAGATTTTGAACGTCAAATACTCATTTATATCTCAGCTGATTAATTGTAACTTTAATGTGATAAATAGCTTTTTATGATGAATGAAGTTCCGGTGCCAATACGTTTTAATGCCTTTAAACACCATCGCAATTATATGTTGGAGGTTTTAGCTAAATCTTCAACTGCTGAATTTATTGAACTATTGGATCCGCTTTGCCATAACTATATAGACATTTATATTGGAGAATTCACTTCATTTCAAATCGCCAAATCGATCATTGATATACTTAGCACTGAAAATCTATTTTCTTCTAACGAATTTAAGATTTGGCTTGATCGGAATGGAGGGCATCGGTCTATAAAATTAGTGGACCAGTCGGAATGGATATTACGGTTGGGAGAAGACTCTGATCGATTTATTCACATTCATCCGGCACGAACAGGAAAGCATGTTGTTCGATTTAAAGGATCGACCCTGAAAACGGTTGTAAAAATGATGACCAAAAAAATGTCGGATAATGAGGTTCTAAAGTTGGAAGATGTAAATGAGGCAAGAGAACAGATTAATTTATCCCCAATAAAAAAGCTGGAGGCAGGGAAAGGAATTTTAAGATGCTACCACTTCTTAAAAAAACTTTAGTGTGTTTTCATATGATCAAGACTTTTGCTCCTCTTATTTTTCGTTCTTTTATATCCATAATCGCCTGATTGGCTTTCTCAAACGGATAGGTTTCTATTTCCGGTTTAAAAGGCATTTCTGCAGCGATTCTTATAAATTCACGAACATCTGTGCTTGTTACATTGGCGACACTTTTAATTTCTTTCTCCATCCAGAGATGCTGTCCATAATCAATTTGTTGAAGGTATTCTGTATCTATCCATTCTTTCCGAATGGCATTAATCACCAACCGACCTCCAGGTTTTAGACAATTCAGTGCTGACACAACAGGCTTCCAAACTGGAGTCGTATCAATGATACTATCCAGCAGTTTTGGTGGTTGATCCGTGGTGTCACCAGACCAGGCCGCTCCAAGTTTAATAGCAAATTCGCGTTCCTTTTGGCTTCTGGCGAAAACAAAAATTTCACATTCGGGATATTGAAATTTCAACAATTTCAAAACCAAATGAGCAGAAGCACCAAAGCCTGTTAACCCAATTGCTTTGCCGTTTGTCACGTTTGCCAGAGAAACTGAGCGATAGCCTATTGCTCCTGCGCACAGTAGAGGAGCAGCTTCTGCATCTGAAAAAGTATCAGGTATTTTATACGCAAAATTTTCAGGAACTACCATATATTCCGCATAACCTCCATGCGCGTCTCTACCGGTCGCCATGAATTCAGCACAAAGGTTTTCCCGACCACTTTTACAATATTCACATTTTCCACAACTTGAAAAAATCCAGGCGACACCAACTCGGTCGCCTTTTTTGAATTGAGAATAATTGGATGTTATTTTTTCAATTGTTCCAATAGCTTGGTGACCAGGTATCATTGGGAAATGTGATGGGGGAGTTCGCCCTTCAATCTCATCAATTTCGGTATGACAAACACCACACGCATTTATTTTAATCAGTAGTTCTCCGTCCTTAGGAATAGGTTTGGGGAGTTCAACCAATTTTAAAGGATTAGATTCTTTCGTTAAATCCGTGATTTTATCGATAACCCATGCTTTCATAATAACTAAAATTAATATAGAAATGAATGATTACAAAATAAACCTGAAGAAGCAGCTTGACGTAAAAAGAAATAGGGGACAGTCTACTAAAAGGAAATTAATAAAGTGATGGTACGTGTTAAAAACATACCGATCCAGGTTCGCACTTATAGTGGATATAAATCTGAAGAATATCCAACCTGCTTTTTTTTGAATGATAAAGAATACGATATCATTGCAATACGCGATCGCTGGTATCAATTAGATAATATACCTGAATTTCCTGCAGCAGATTATTTTAAAGTTCTTACGAGAACCAATAAAGAGTTTATTATTAAGCATGAAAGGTCGGATGACCAATGGTATCTGGTTGTACTGATGGATCCTATAATGTGGATTTCGGCAAATTGATTCTGAAAGTTTAATCCGTAATCTATCGTAAAACAAAAGGCTCGCATTTATTGCAAGCCTTTTGAATATATTCGGGATTATTGTTTTAATCTTTTACTGAGAACTTAAAAATTGTAGTGGATTTTAAAGTATCACCCGGTTCCAAAACTGTATTTGGAAAATTAGGATGATTCGGTGAATCCGGATAATGTTGTGTTTCCAGGCACAATCCATAACGATGTTCGTATTTCTTTCCACTTCTTCCGGTGAGCGAACCATTTAAAAAGTTTCCGGTGTAAAACTGCACTGCAGGTTCTGTGGTAAATACTTCCAAATAACGTCCGGAGACTGGTTCATAAACGCTTGCACAGAAAGTTAGCTCTCCAGCTTCCTGATCTTTATTTAAAATGTAGTTGTGATCGTATCCACCTGCTACAGCAATGGCTGGCATTTCAGATTCAATACGTTCACCAACAGCATGAGGAGAGGTGAAATCCATATCAGTTCCTTTAATAGAAACAATCTTTCCAGTTGGAATCAATTCGTTGTTTACTACCTCAGTCGTTGAGTCAGCATCAATCACCACGATGTGATCAAGAATGTTTCCATTTCCTTCACCTTTCAAATTAAAATAAACGTGATTGGTAAGGTTGAATGGGCAGGCTTTATCTGTAGTTGCCTGGTAATCAATTTTCAATTCGTTGTTGTTCGTTAAGGTGTAAGTCACTTTCACTTCCTTATTGCCGGGAAATCCAGAAGCGCCATCTGCACTCAATAAAGTCATTTCAACCGCTTGCCCATCTTCTGTGTCGATTTGTTTTGCATCATAAACCTGGCGATAAAAGCTATTTTTCCCTGAATGAAGGTTTGCTTTGTGATTATTTACTTCCAAATGGTAAACTTCGCCATTTAATTCAAATTGAGCATTGCCAATCCGGTTTGCGTATGGCCCAACAACTGCTCCTTGTCCTGCATCTAACGTTTTATACTCTTCAATTGACTTAAACCCCTGAGTTACATCTGCCATGTTTCCATCCTTGTCGGGAACGATGACGGATACAATTTTTGCTCCATAGTTGGTAAGAGTAACGATCATTCCATTCGCATTTTCCAATGTAAACAGGGTTGTTTCTTTTCCATTCACAGTTGATTCAAAGTCAGCTTTTGAGTAATTAAGTTCAACTGGTTTTTTCGCTTCCTGGCAGGCAAATGCCATTGTCATGATAATTACTAGTAGTAGGTTTTTCATAGATTTTTATGCTTTAAATTGGGATCAATAGTATTTAAAGGAATGTTAATAGCCTGCATAATTTGCAGATTGCAAACAAATTTATATAATTTTACGTTTCATAAGTGATGACAAAACGATTTATTCATATTACGATGACATTAATGTTAATAGTAGCCAGTATTGGTTTTACTATTACCAAACATTATTGTGGCGATGAATTGGTTGACTTGTCTATTACCGGAAATGTTGACTCCTGTTGTGATATGCAAGATGGTTGCTGTCATGATGAATCACAAGCTTTTCATTTGAATCAGGATTACACCTCGCCGGTTGTAATTGACCATGTCTACTATTTCACTTTTGTAACGTTTGAAATTCCCCAGTTTTGTATTGAAAGACAGGAAGAAATAAATACGACATTAAGTGCATTGAATTTTGGTGAGTCTCCGCCGCCAAAAGATGTACTTCATTTCCTTTCTGATGTTCAGGTTTACCGTTTATGATTTTTTGAATTAGTCCGGTTTTAAGATTCTTTAATCCCGGAATTAGGCAGATGTATTCGCATGCATCTTATTTGTCTGTAAATGACATTTTTAATATCAATTCAAATAACCATAAACATGGAACGGTATGCTGAATAAATTCATTCGTTTCTTTTTAGGAAATAAGCTGGTTACATTTCTGTTACTCATCATATTCGTGAGTTGGGGAATCGTCAATTCACCGTTTAGGTGGGATATTGGAATTTTGCCCAATGATCCCGTACCGGTGGATGCTATTCCTGACATCGGTGAAAACCAGCAAATTGTATATACCGAATGGCCTGGACGGTCACCACAGGATATCGAAGATCAGATTTCCTATCCGTTGACTACTTCATTGCTGGGAATTCCAGGAGTGAAAACCATTCGGAGTAATTCTATTTTTGGGCTATCCAGTATTTACATCATTTTTGATGAGGATGTGGAATTTTACTGGAGCCGAACTCGAATTCTTGAAAAACTTAATTCACTTCCACAAGGTACTTTGCCCAATGATGTGACACCCGCCTTGGGACCTGATGCTACAGCATTAGGCCAAATATATTGGTACACGCTGGAAGGCCGCGACAAAGATGGTAATCCCTCTGGAGGATGGGATCCTCAGGAATTACGCTCTGTACAGGATTATTACGTTCGTTATTCACTCACTGCAGCTAAGGGTGTTGCCGAAGTGGCCTCTATAGGAGGTTTCGTAAAAGAATACCAGGTAGATATTGATCCCAATGCAATGAAGGCCAACGGTGTCAATGTCATGCAAATCATGAATGCTGTAAAAAACAGTAATCTTGATATTGGTGCCCGGACCCTTGAATACAACCGTGCTGAATACCTGATTCGTGCTTTGGGGTATATTGAGAATATTCAGGATTTGGAAGAAAGCGTTGTGAGTGTTCATAACAATGTTCCCATTCGGATTAAAGATGTGGCGAAAGTGAACTTTGGCCCGGCAACTCGCCGTGGTGGCCTCGACAAAGGAGGTGCTGAAGCAGTTGGTGGCGTGGTGGTTGCCCGATATGGTGCTAATCCCATGAAAACCATCGAGAACCTTAAAGCTAAAATTGCCGAGATTGCTCCCGGCTTGCCCTCCAAAACTTTGGTCGATGGCACAGTTTCTAAGGTAACAATCGTTCCATTTTACGACCGTACCGGTTTGATTAAAGAAACGCTTGGAACATTGGAGGAAGCACTTTCTCTAGAGATATTGATCAGTATTCTTGTGGTGATTGTTTTGGTGTTAAATTTGAGAGCGTCGTTCCTCATTTCCAGCTTGCTCCCAATTGGCGTATTGATGACTTTTATCTTTATGCGGCGGTTTGGGGTTGATGCTAACATCGTTGCACTTTCTGGAATTGCAATTGCTATTGGAGTGATGGTTGATGTCGGTGTGGTTTTCACGGAAAATATCATCCGACATCTGGAGATGGTGGAAAACCTTGGAGCAAAAGGCAAAAGACTATTAACCATTGTATATGATGCGACTATTGAAGTAGCAGGTGCGGTTATTACTGCCCTTGCAACTACTGTTATAAGCTTTTTGCCTGTTTTTGCAATGGAAGCAGCTGAGGGGAAACTCTTCAAACCACTGGCATTCACGAAAACTTTTGCTATGATTTCGGCTTTATTCATTGGCTTGGTTTTCATTCCTGCATTTGCAAACCTTATTTTTTCTATTCGTTTTGACAAGCGAAGAGTGAAAATACTGTTCAATAGTATTCTTATTGTTGCCGGAATTGTTTTGCCAATTATTTCGGGCAATTGGATAGGTTTAGCTCTGATTGGGATCGGTATTAATAACTTGTTGGAATACCGCTGGTCAGAGAATCGTAAACAATTCACAAATTATATCAATGTGGCAATTACTCTCATTGTAGTGGTGTTCTTCTTAACCAAAGCATGGATGCCGATGGGAGCACAAAATTCAATGTTGGCCAACTTTCTGTTTGCCATTGCAGTAATCGGCGTCATTCTTGGTTCATTGATGACCATCGTCCATTTTTATTCTTCGATACTTAAGTGGTGCCTGGCTCATAAATGGACTTTCCTGAGTGTCCCGATTTTTGTTGTTATCCTGGGAATTGTGATTTGGCAAGGTTTCAACAAAACTTTCAACTTTATGCCTGATTTTGTGAAAGACACTAAAGCTTGGCAGGCAACAAGTGATCGGTTTCCAGGGATCGGTAAGGAATTCATGCCCAACCTGGATGAAGGTTCTTTTTTGCTAATGCCGACTACCATGCCTCATTCCGGTATTCAGGAAAATCTGGAAGTAATCGCCATGCTCGATAAAAAGGTCAATGCCATCCCTGAAGTGGAAAATGTTGTTGGAAAATGGGGACGTGTAAATTCGGCTTTAGACCCGGCACCGATTTCGATGTACGAGAATATAATCAATTACAAATCCGAATATATTCTTAACGAGGACGGCCAGCGCATGCGTTTTAAAGTCAATAAAAAAAATCAGTATTTGTTGAAAGACGGTTCCACATATGATCCAAAAACTGATGGTTTCCGATTGATTAACAAGGAAAATCTGGTTGAAGATAAAAACGGTGAATATTTCCGTCAATGGCGTGAAAACATACATTCACCAGATGATATTTGGCAGGAAATTATCAAAGAATCTAGTATTCCAGGTTTAACTTCCGCACCCAAATTGCAACCTATTCAAACACGTTTGGTGATGTTGCAAACCGGTATGCGCGCCCCTATGGGGATTAAGGTATTTGGACCGGATCTCGAGACCATTGAAAAAGTGGGGTACGAGTTGGAAAATGAACTGAAGAATGTAGATGGTGTTGAGCCGATGTCGGTTTTTGCCGATAGGGTGGTTGGTAAACCTTACATTGAGTTGAAGATTAACCGAGAAGCGCTTTCTCGCTATGGATTGACGATTCAGGGATTGCAGTCGGTTATTGGCAGTGCCATTGGAGGTATGCAACTCACGACAACTGTGGAAGGACGAGAACGTTATCCGGTTCGGGTGCGCTATGCCCGCGAGTTTCGGGATAACCCAGACGATCTAAAAAGAGTTCTCATTCCAACTCCGGCGGGCGTTCAGGTTCCACTGGGCGAGCTGGTTGACGTCCAATATACTCGTGGCCCACAGATGATTAAAAGTGAAGATACTTTTCTGGTCGGTTATGTCATTTTCGATAAAAAGCCAGGCTATGCTGAGGTCGATGTGGTTGAAAATGCGCAAAGGTATCTACAGGCTAAAATTGATTCCGGGGAAATATCAATTCCTTCCGGCGTAAAATATATTTTCACAGGAAACTACGAGAACCAGATCAGGGCCACTAAGCGATTGCTGATTGTTGTACCAATTTCACTCATCGTCATTTTTCTGATTCTTTATTTCCAGTTTAAATCGGTGACCATGTCCGCGATGACCTTCTCAGGAATTTTAGTTGCCTTTTCAGGTGGATTCCTCATGCTTTGGTTATACGGACAAAGTTGGTTTATGAATTTCAGTCTGGGAGGAATCAATATCCGGGACATGTTTCAAATGGGAACCGTCAATCTAAGTGTGGCGGTCTGGGTTGGCTTCATAGCGTTGTTTGGAGTAGCCACCGACGATGGGGTAATAATGGGAACTTACTTGAAACAGGTCTTCAGCAGAAACAAACCTGGTACGGTTGCTGAGATCAGGCAATCGATACTGGAAGCCGGATCGCAACGGGTGCGCCCAGCCATGATGACAGCTGCTACAACGATTATTGCTTTAATTCCTGTGCTCACTTCAACGGGTAAAGGTTCGGATATTATGGTGCCGATGGCTATCCCTTCTTTTGGAGGAATGATCATCCAGGTAATGACCATGTTTGTCGTACCTGTTCTGTTCAGCATGTGGCAGGAAAGCCAACTGAAACGTTCACTCAAAAAAGCACAGTCATGAAAAAAATAACATATATAATCATATTTTGCTTTGTGCTATTCGTTCCATTTAACGCAAAAGCTCAGCAAGAACTCAATGGGTATTTGCAAACAGGCGCTGAAAATAATCCTGGTCTGCAAGCTGCTTTTAACGAATACATGGCAGCTCTGGAGACCGTGCCTCAGGTGAGCAGTTTACCTGATCCTCAGGTGGCTTTCGGCTATTTTGTCAAGCCAGTGGAAACTCGCAATGGCCCGATGAATTTTAAGCTTTCAGCTTCGCAAATGTTCCCGTGGTTTGGAACACTGCGAGCCAAAGAAGATGCAGCTACAAGTGCTGCCAAGGCCAAATATGGACTATTTCTGGAAACCAAGGCGAAGCTTTTTAATGAAGTCAGGAGTACATATTTCAACCTTTACTTCACTAACAAGGCGATTGATGCTACCAGGGATAACCTTAAATTACTTTCATCGTTGCAAAAATTGGCAATCATTAAAGTAGAAGCCGGAATGAGCTCATTGATTGACGAATATCGCATTGAAATGGAAATTGGCGATCTGGAAAATCAACTGGCATTGTTACGGGATAAGCTATTTGCACAGAAAGTAATGTTTAATAAACTGCTGAATCGCGAACGTGAGGATCGTATCATACTCCCGGATACTCTGTGGGATGAGGGAATGTTGTATTCTAAAGAAGCAATTCTTGATAGCATTTTGGATCAGAATCATCAATTACTCAGTCTGGATATGCAACAAGAAGCTTTACAATTTAAGCAGGAAGCTGCCAGAAAAGAAGGTCTTCCCAAAATAATGATTGGAGTTGATTACACTTTTATCGGTAAAGGAGACAACAATTTGTCGGGCAATGATGCATTTGTCCTTCCGCAGGTTGGGATTACGATTCCTCTTTACAGAAAAAAGTACAAATCAATGATTAATGAGGCTGTGTACCTGGAAAGTGCGAAACAAAGTGAAAAGCTGAATAAGTCTAATGTGCTCGAAACAGTTTTCGAACAGGGGTGGAAGGACTTTCTGGATGCGGATCGGCGAATCACACTGAATGCAAATCAGTCTAAGTTAGCACGAATGTCTATCGATCTTTTGGAAACAGACTACAGCAATTCCGGTAAAAATTTCGAGGAAATTCTTCGAATGGAACGAAAACTGTTGCTTTATAAATTAGAGCTTGAAAAGGCTCGATCTGATAAGCAAGCGGCCCTGTCGTTTATCAATTATCTGATGGGAAAATAAAGAAGGTTAGAATTTTGAACAAAAGAATTGACAACAATGAAAAATTTCATTCAAAAAATAAAAGAAAATTATGGGTTGGTGCTTGTAGTTTTAATTGTGGGGTTGCTACTGGGTTGGATTATTAGCCCTTCTGGTGAAGCGCCATCGCCCATCAAACCTGTGATGCATGATGAGCACGATCATGCTGAGGAGTCAACAGTTTGGACTTGTTCCATGCACCCGCAAGTGCGCACAGACAAGCCCGGAAAGTGTCCCATTTGTGCGATGGATTTGATTCCTTTAGCTACTGTCGAATCAAATCAGGATGCTACCAATCCTAATGATATTGTCATGACCGAATCGGCAACCAAACTGGCTGACATTCAAACCATGGTGATTAGAAAAGGTGCCGCCGAAAAACAGATTTATTTGCAGGGGAAAGTACAGGCAGATGAACGAAATATAGCTGAAATAACGGCACGTTTTGGCGGACGAATTGAGAAGCTCTTTGTAAACTATACCGGACAACAAGTTCAGGAAGGTGAAAAGTTGGCAACCATTTACTCGCCGGAACTGGTAACTGCCCAGCGCGAATTGTTGGAAACTGTTAAATTAAAAGAGTCACGTCCATCCTTGTACAAAGCGTCACGAGAGAAATTAAAATTATGGGATCTGACTGATGCCCAAATTTTATCCATTGAAAATAAGGGAGAACCGCAAACGTACTTTGATATATTGGCAACTATTTCGGGAACGGTGATGATGCGTCATGTGTCCGTAGGCGATTATGTAAAAACAGGCCAGCAATTGTTTCAACTCATTAACCTCAAGCAGC
Organism: Sunxiuqinia sp. A32; assembly: GCF_052690465.1. Classification (NCBI taxonomy): domain Bacteria; kingdom Pseudomonadati; phylum Bacteroidota; class Bacteroidia; order Marinilabiliales; family Prolixibacteraceae; genus Sunxiuqinia; species Sunxiuqinia sp. A32. The sequence goes on along the minus strand of NZ_JBQYLI010000007.1, from coordinate 116,066 downwards.
TATGGGTTTTATTTGATGCTTATGAAAGCGACCTGCCATGGCTTAAAATCGGGGATCCCGTGAAATTTACAGTTCAGGCTCTTCCGGGAAAAGAGTTTAGTGGAAAAGTCAGCTATATCGATCCATTTCTAAATTCGAATAGCCGGGTAGCGAAAGTCCGGTTGGTGGTGAACAATTCAAAACAAACATTAAAACCGGAGATGTTTGTTAACGGAATCGTAGAGTCGGATAAAGCAGAAAATACTAACGAGTTACTAATTCCAAAATCAGCCGTGCTGTGGACAGGTAAACGCTCTGTGGTGTATGTTAAAGTTCCGGATACGGAAAATCCAACATTCAGCTTCCGGGATATTAAACTGGGGCCGGAAACAGGTAACAACTATGTCATTTCCGATGGATTGAACGAAGGTGAAGAAGTTGCAGTCAATGGTGTGTTCAAAATTGATGCAGCAGCCCAATTACAAGGTTTACCAAGCATGATGAATCCCGAAGGGGGAGTTGCACCAACCAATCATCAACATGGTGAGATGGATATGGAAAGCATGAAGCAAAAATCTTCCGGTGGTGAAGAGCATACCATGTTTAAGGTCTCCGGCAATTGTGAGATGTGTAAAGATCGTATTGAAGAAGCTGCTCTATCGGTTACAGGAGTAATCGCTGCAAAGTGGGATGCAGATGAGCAGGTGGTACATCTGCAATATGATCAAACAAAAACAAGTGTGGATAAAGTTCAGCAAGCAATTGCTAGCGTTGGACACGATACTGAAAAGTATAATGCACCTGATTCTGTTTATAATGAATTACCGGAATGTTGTTTATATCGTGAGTAGAAAAAAGAATTTCGCGTAGACTGAAGCCAGAAAACATGAGCGAGAAACAGGGATCGAACCGACGGCCCATAGTTTGGGATTCGTCAACTGACGGACTTCCACTTAGCTACTCCCGCATTTATTGAGCCTCTCATGGGATTTGAACCCACGACCTGCTCATTACGAGTGAGCTGCTCTACCGCTGAGCTAAAGAGGCTTAGGTCAGATAAAATTAGGAGAGAGAAAACTAAAAATCAATATGCAAGCAAAGAAAATTTTGAAGTATTAATTTTAAAAAGTAATCAAGATGAAAACAAAAGTAATTATGATGGCATTCTTAATGAGTATAGGTGCCGGGAGTGTATTTGCAAAGGACAAAACGGTGAAGTTTGAAGTAAAAGGCAATTGTGGAATGTGTGAAAAGCGTATTGAAAAAGCTGCCAACTCGGTTGAGGGTGTTAGCTTGGCTGATTGGGATAAGAAAACCAAGATGATTGAAGTGACTTTTGAAGAAAGTGAAACTGATATACATCGTGTTCAAAAAGCAATTGCTATGGTCGGGCATGATACACCATTGCACAAGTCTGGTGATGATGTTTATGAAAAATTACCTAGATGTTGTAAATATGACCGCAATGAGAACGTTAATAAGGATAAATCACAGGTTCATGATCATGAACACAATCATGACCATCAACATTAATTTTTAGAAGATTTTAAAAACATTATTTTCAATAAATTGTCATGTATTTGAAAATTGTGAAGCAACCTTTATTGGGTTGCTTCATTTTGCAAATACAATTTTTTTCAAAAACATTTAAATCGTGATTTATGAAATACTCAGTACTCAGGAGAATAAGTGTGTTTTTCTTCTTTCTATGTGGAATGATTTCTGCTCAGGCTCTTGAAATTGATACAACCTATAATATAGGTGTTCAACAGGATTCTATTGTATGTGAGCCAAATGTATGTTATGAAGTTTTCGGGATGGATTGTCCAGGATGTGAATCGGCCCTTGAAAAACAGCTTAATAAACTTGATGGTGTTGAAAAAGTGAAAGCAAGTTGGGAAAAGCAACAAGTGTTAATTTGGACCAACGACAAAGTTGTTCCAACAGACGAAGAGATTACCAAACGTATTAAGAAAGCGAATTTTACTCCAGGTGAAAAAATTCAATCAAAGAATGACGATGAAGAATAGAGTTTATTTGGTGTTGATATTGGCCGGCATCTTTGTGCTGCAATCAAGCAACACTCGTGCGGAAGGAATAAGTGTGGATGCTGGTCTTACTCCCGCTCAAGATCGGATCATTATACGTATGCAATACCGAAATGTCCTTAGTAAAATGGGGGATAATCAAATGATTATGCACATGATGCCGATAGTAATTGCTTATGGGGTAACGCCTGACATTACATTGATGATGCGAAACGGATATATGGCTGTTGGTAAAAATGAAACGATGATGATAATGGCAGATCGATGGATGGATCCTTTTTTCATGGGGAAAGTGAAGCTGCTTCGCAAAAATACCCGAAACTATTCTTTTGGTATAGCTGGCTTTGCTGGTTCAACTTTCCCAATATGGAAAAGTTCAATGTCGAAAACGTACAGTCCAAAAATCGGAGTAAATGCATCGTATAGACCTACTTTCTGGTCGTTTGATTTTAATAGTGCCTACGAATGGGTAAACTACAACACAGAATTGAAAGAATCTGAATCTGGGGAAGTGCAGTTAAACATGGCTATCTCACGAAATTTCGTATTACGTAAGCTAAATAACCTGGTGATTTCACCTGTTCAGGAATTGTCGTTTGTAAGAAGTAATCCTCAAATGGGAGAATCTGTATCATTTGGATTTATTTCACCTGGATTTCAGCTGGTTTCACCGCATTTCAAATTTGAAACTCTTTATCAAATTCCAGTGAATTCATCAAAGTCAACTGGAATGAAAAATGGAGCACGTTTAATAACAGGCGTTCGGTTGTTGTTCTAAAAACGAATAAGAATTTATTATTTTTCAGAGGTTAATTCTCCTGTCATTTCGAGGTTTATAAAAGCAACTCCCGGTTCCCCATTTTTACTGATCCCTTCAACTTTAATGAGGATAGGGGCTTTGTCATCCGAAGTCCAGAATGAGAAACTGCTTTTACCTGAATTGTCCGTTTCCAGATTCGGTTCCCAGTAGAGGGTTGCACGGCGGTCTGGTTCTTCGGTATTTAGAACATCGTATTTGGGATTGTAAAACTCTCTGGAAGCCGAGTATCCACGAAGCTTTTTATTTACTAGGAAGCTAGAACTTAGATTTTCGACTTCATTCATTCCTCTTTTAGTAAATATTGAAATGACTCCACCAGCCCCTCTTACCCCAAACATGGCAATTTCTGAAGCATCTTTTAATACTTCTATTTTATCTATCTCAGAAACAGGAATCAATAATGCATCATCCTGTTTGATTGGAAGACCATCCCTCAATATTAGAGGCGGCAAAAGTCCTTTTTGCCAATTAAATGAACCTCTTAGGTTGATCTGATATCCTCCATTAACTTTTTTTATTTTTAGTCCTGCTACTTTGCCAGATAAATATTCAAAAACATCAGAATACCCACCGGCACGATCATCAAAAATCACCGGATCTGATACGGGTGTGTAGATACGACGATGACCATCCTCTTTTTGCTTTTTAGGATCGAGTTTTGCAGTTACGACCACATCGTCAACAAGAATATTGTACTTGTCTGGATGGAAATACTTTAAATCAGCAAAACGCTCTGATGCTTTCTTATTAAACTCAAATGTTTTCGATTCTCCGGGGGCCATAAAACTGCCATTTCTTTTACTGATTGGAGCTTCGTCTATAAATGAACTTACAGAAAGGATTTCCCGGTTATGGTTTCGTTTTGTGAAAGCTTGCATCAGGGCCAAAGTGGAATCATGAAAAACCATTGGCGGAAACTCAAAATATCCCTTTTTATCGCAAAAGGCTTCATCCATAAAAACCATATCATCCGGTGTGCGCATGGTCATACTAACTTTGGTGCTGTCAGCCTTTTTTTTCTTTGAGGGTAAGTTTACCATTCCGGAAATCACCAAACCGTCTTCTTTTTCAAATTCTGTTGATGGCAGCTTTTCATCAAACTGGTCCCACAGGTAATTTCGCCAACCCTGGCATCGCATCAATAAATCAAGCTTGTTGCGGGTCTCCATGTCGTCATTTTCAAAATAACAGGATGGGTTTTCAATATGCCCTTTTAACTCAGAGTTAAGCAGTAGGTAGGTTAGTATATTTTGCGGATGGTCTTCCAGACGAACATCCTGACTTTGGTTAACCACGCTAACTGAAAGGTTTGCCGGGGTGTTTTCATAATCGATCATGGTTGTCAGGTCAACCGTTACTTTCTCCCGTTTATGGAATGCATCTTTATTGGTATTTGCGTGGATGGATAGCAGTTCTTCATTGCATACGAAAATCAATCGCTCGGCAATTGGTCTCAACTTTTCATCGGTCAGGGTCAGTTGGTTGATGCCATTTTCAAACTTGCTTTTTAGAATTCCCATTTCTTTTGATTTGCCGGTGAACTCTACCGGAAGATAGAAGTTTACAATCCCGTTTGAACTGTTTACCAGGTAATATTGCTGGGATTCTTTTGCCTGCAAGTTGGCATTTAAGCAAACCAGAACGGTATCTTTTTGAGGGTAAACCGAAAGCTGGATTTTGTTCGTAGATTCGGGCAGTTCAAATGATTGTTTTGGAAATCCATCAACCTTTGCTGTGTAGTTTACTCCTTTCCTGGGAATGAAATTGAATGTTCCCATCCCGGTATGTGTTGCATCAAAGGTTCCTGTTTTGTTGCCCTGGTCATCGAAAACCCAGCCTGAGATATTAGCGGAATGTCCATTGGGCAGGGTGGCTTTAAATGCCAGTCGGTTGGAGATATCATGAGTTAGGTATCCTCCTTCAGGAAAAAACTGTAGATCAATCTCATCATGCTTTTTATCGTCAGGTTTACTCACGTCTGTATTTGACTGATACTTTCGCAGTTTTTCAACCAATATATTTTTAGAAAAAAGGAACTCACTGCTAAAATTTTGCTGATAGTTGGTGTATGCCCGAAGGGTGTACTTTCCGGGGTTGATTTTACACTCGGGAATACTGATATCACCGTTGCCAAAACCATTCGTGGAATGAACCAGTTTTCTCAGTCGAATGCTGTCTGACTGGTCAATCAACTCAACATAAATGTTTCGTTTTCCGGATTCTGGGATGAAAGAGTTACCATTCACCAGGTAGGTTTTGTACCAGATGGTGTCAATCTCAGAATAAACTTCCCTGTCAGAATGAACATAAACCAATTCATTCGGGTAGCTTTCTAAAAAGAGATTCAAACCGTTTTTGTACGAAGGAGAAATACTTTGACTAAAAATCTGGCTGGCAGATAGTGTTGCTAATGCCAGTAAAATAACGAAGGGGTAGAAGTTCGATTTCATATCGTTTAAGTTGGTTTTAGATGTAATTATTTTGTCGCATAAATTATGCCATTAAGGTAATTTTGTGTTGATTATTAGTTTGTTTGTTTAATAGGTGAAATTTATGTATACAATACGCATGAATAGTGGATCATTACTCACTTATATGCTAATAAACATAAAGAATTATTGTTTAATACGTGTAGCAATTAAAGATCATCGTTTCAACTTTCTTGCCTGTCAAATCTAATTGGAAAATGGAAGACTGAGGGTGTTTTTAATGATCATAATGGTTGATTTAAAGGGGTGTGACTATTATTTAGTCACAATACAAATTACGTTTGATTTTATAATTTATAAAGAAATAGAGATCGTCTTTTTAATCATTTTCTATATTTAAGGTGAAAAATTAACTGGCTTTTGTATGTATAAATTTCGTGATCTGAAAATCCGCAACAAATTGCGGGTTTTAAGTATATTATCTTTTCTCAGCTTAATCACCTTGGGAATTGTTTCAAACTATTTTTATAATACCGGGAAAACCCTTAGTTTAATAATCAATGCTGAGCGTGTGCACAATAACACCTTTCAGCAGGGGGTTGAGAGTTACTATCGATATCAGGTTACTCAAGAGGCAAAATGGTTAGATCTGGCAATTGAGCAAATGGACGCAGCCAACACGATGGCAGGAGACTTCGGTAAAGTTGATCAGTTAGCTCAACTTCCCAACGAGGAGTTTGTAGATATTCTATTTGATACTTACAAAGAGGCATACGAAAATGATCGGTCTAATGCAGAATTGATGGCCAATCGAATTAAACTTCTGCTTATACTAAAACCAGTAAAATTGCTGGATGCACAAAAAACTGCAATGAATGCCTACGTGCATGGCGAGCTCATTAAAAATAAAATTCTGGATCATAAATTGGGGAAACTGAATGATATAGAAGGTTCAATTGAAAAAGACCTAGCTCAATTCCGCATTTTATTCGGCGATTTTGCAACTGCAATCAATTCGCTGATTAACTATACCAATAATCTGCTGTACATAGGCATTGTGTTTATAGTACTTTTATTGTTGGTTACAATTGCATCCATTTCAACTATTATATCTAAGTCCATTTCAATTCCGGTTGGAGAAATGGTAAGTAAATTTCGTGTGATTGCGAAAGGAAACTTAAACGATGATTTAACCATCGAGTCATCGAATGAAATTGGAGAGTTAGCTGATTCATTTCGTAGCATACAGGATGGGCTTCGAGATGTAATTGAGTATACAAAGAAAGTGGCTGATGGTGATTACAGTAGTCAAATTGCGCCAAAGTCGGATGAAGATGAGATGAGCATCGCACTGAATAAGATGGTTGAGAAATTGAAGGAATCTCATGAGAAGGTAACTCAGGAATCCTGGTTCAAGTCCGGACTGAATGATATAAATGCCAAATTAAACAGTAACAAAAGCTTGGTTGAAATATCAAATGATTCGATATCTTTTTTAATGGATTTCCTACATTCTCAATTGGGAAGCATTCATTTATTTAATCCGGATTATCAGCATTTAAAGCTGCTAAGTTCATCGGGATTTGATCCTAAAAAACTTAAAAAACATATAAAGTTAAATGAAGGAATTCTAGGGCAGGTTGCATTTTCAAAACAACTTCAACGGTTAAATGAGATTCCTGGGGAACTGTATTCGACTTTTTCTTCTACTGGTGAATACCGGCCTAAGCAAATTGTTGTTACACCTCTAATGTTTAATGAATCTTTAGTTGGAGTACTTGAATTATCCTCGTTAAGTGAGTACACTCCATTTGAATTGGAATTTTTAAGTCAGGCATCTGAGATTATCGCGATTAAATTAAATTCTGCAGATAGCCGAATCAAAACAAATGAGTTGCTGCAGAAAACTCAGGATCAGGCGAGTGAGCTGCAGGTTCAGCAGGAAGAACTTAGGGTTGCTAATGAGGAGCTTACAGAACATACGAAGATATTGACGGAGAATGAGAAGAAGCTTCAGGTTCAGCAAGAAGAATTGAGAGTGGCAAATGAAGAATTGGAAGAACGAACCCGTCAGCTGGAAATTCAAAAGGAAGATATAAGTACAAAAAATACTGAATTAACTGAAACTCATGAAAAGCTTGAAATAAAAGCCAAAGAATTACAGCAGGCAAGTCAGTATAAATCGGAGTTTTTGGCAAACATGTCGCATGAACTTAGAACTCCATTAAATAGTTTGTTGATATTGTCTAATCTATTGGCAAACAACAAAAAAGGCAATTTGACTGCTGATCAAATTCAATCAGCAAAAATTATTCATAAGAGTGGCGCAGACTTGTTGCATTTGATCAATGAGATTCTCGATCTGTCAAAAATTGAGGCAGGTAAGATGTCACTGGAGGTAAATGTAGTTAGTGCTGAAGAATTGAAGGATGAAGTATTGATGAACTTCAATGCTATGGCCGATGATAAGAATCTGAAATTCGAAGTTAAGATTGATAAAGCCTTTCCTTTGCAAATTTCAACAGATCGTTACCGGTTAATGCAGGTAGTGAAGAATTTATTATCAAATGCATTCAAATTTACCAGCCAGGGGAAAGTTGCCGTTGATTTTATTGGAACGAATAAAAAGGTCAAGTTCAGCTCCAGTAAACTGTCCCCTGAAAATACCTGCTGCGTGAAAATTTCTGATACCGGCGTTGGTATTCCAGCCGAGAAGTTGGAATCAATATTCGAGGCATTTCAGCAGGCTGATGGCAGTATTTCCAGGAAATTTGGTGGCACCGGATTAGGGCTATCCATTTCTAGGGAACTCATTCGCATGTTGGGGGGTGAAATCCAGCTGGAAAGCAAAGTCAATGAGGGCTCTACATTTTATGTGTACCTTCCAGTAGTTCTTTCCGAAAATGTTGAAGAGGTGCAATTAGAACAACCCGAAGTTGTGTCGGATAATGCCCTTTCTGTGGCTGAGGTCGAGCCAATAGAGAAGTCACAAGAGTTAATTCCTTTTATTGATGATGATCGCAATGAGGCAATTAATGGACGAACTGTGTTGGTGATTCATCCATCTAAAGAGCAAGCCAATAAATATTTGTTGCAGGCCCGGGCGAAAGATTATAAAGTTATAGTTGCTCCTAATATTGAGGATGGAATCATACTCGCTGAAAAATATGGGCCCAAAGCCATTATGCTGGCTGTTGAATTTGCAAATAGCAAAAACCCCAATTATCAGAAATTAAAATCGCATAAGTTACTTAGAAAGCTTCCCGTTCATGTCATAACTCCAATCGATAGTGACGATGAGGGTGAAGTAGAATTGAAAACGCTTGAGACAATGGAGTTTGCTGATGCGCTAAAATCAATTGAAAGCCAATTTGAGAGCCCGCTTAAAAAGATGTTGATTGTAGAAGATAATGCAATTACCAGAAGCGTTATAAAAACAATGCTTTACGAGCTTAATCTGGATATTAAGGAAACACAGATGGCTGGCGAGGCTTACAATATACTTAATTACGAAACATTCGATTGTGTTATTCTTGATTTGGGATTGCCGGATTTCTCGGGGATGGAGTTACTGGCAAAATTGAAACAAAATAATGTTCAAATTCCGAAGGTTATCGTTTACACTGGTAAGGAAATGACTCCAGAAGAAATCAAGGAGTTGAATGGTTACACGGATACTATTATTTTAAAAGGAATAAAATCTGATGAACGTTTAATGGACGAAGTAACCTTGTTCTTGCATCAGGTTTCAAAACGCATGCCTGAAAATTCTTCTAAACCATCCATCGCAAACGAGGAGTCTCTTTTTAAAGGAAAGAAAATTCTTGTGGTTGACGATGACATCCGAAATGTATTTGCACTCGGGCAAATGCTGGAGGAGAGAGACGTTGAGGTGATCGAAGCTGAAAATGGACAAGTTGCCATTGATATGCTGAAGGAGAATCAAAATGTCGATCTGGTATTAATGGATGTAATGATGCCTGTTATGGATGGTTACGAGGCCATGCGAATTATACGAAACACCCCTGAAGTTAAAAACATTCCAATAATCTGCCTGACAGCGAAAGCCATGAAGGAAGATCATGAGAATGCATTGAAAAATGGGGCAAATGATTACTTGTCAAAACCGCTTAACGAGGAGAAACTATTTTCAATGCTTAAGATTTGGTTGTATAAGAATTAGCAGAAGAGAAGCGAAAATAAATCTAACTTGAATTGATAGCAGATGACACCGAAAATTTTGATAGTTGATGATTTGATTGAGAACCTGATTAGTTTGGAGGCAGTCCTTGAAGATTTTGAGATTGAGATAATCAGAGCACAATCCGGAGAAGAGGCGTTAAAGTGGAGCATGAAAGAGGAGTTTGCCTTAGTAATTTTGGATGTCCAAATGCCAGGCATGAATGGCTATGAAACGCTGGAGATGATGAGACAACGTAAGAAAACAAGGTATCTGCCGGTGATTTTTGTTTCAGCTATTCATCAAAGTGATCTTCACATAATTAAAGGAATTGAAACTGGCGCGGTTGATTTTATTCCAAAGCCGATTATTCCCGATATTTTACGGGGAAAAGTGAGAGTATTTCTGGATTTGTATCTTCAGCGAAAAAAGCTCGATCATTTATTGGCTGAAATGGAGGAGGCTAATTTGAATCTGAAAAATGCTAAAGATAGAGCAGAAGAAGCTACCCGCACAAAATCGATGTTTTTGGCGAATATGTCGCATGAAATTCGAACTCCTTTAAATGGTGTAATCGGAATATCGAAGTTACTTCAAAAATCAGATCTGAATGAAGAGCAGCATGAACTGATCAGCATTATTACCAATTCGGGTGAGAATTTGACGATGATCATTAACGATATCCTCGATTATTCAAAAATTGAGTCGGGTCAGGTACAATTTGAGACCATCAATTTTGAATTGGTGGAGATGGTTGAAAATGTATATCAATTGCTGAAATTCAAAGCAGAAGAAAAAGGTATTGAGCTTAATTATACGATTGCAGAGGAAATACCTCCCATATTGTGCGGAGATCCTTTGCGAATTAATCAGGTGTTGATGAACCTTGTGAATAATGCCATAAAATTTACTCACAGAGGAAAAGTTGAATTAAAAATTGAGCTGGTCGATAACATTAATAACATTGCACGATTACTCTTTCGGGTTATTGATACTGGTATTGGAATATCAGAAGAGGGAAAAAACCTATTATTTAAAGAATTTCATCAAACCGAATCGTCTATTACACGAAAATATGGTGGAACTGGGCTTGGGTTGGCAATTTCGCGAAATCTGGTGAGCTTAATGCATGGTGAAATTAATGTCAATAGTGAATTGGGAAAAGGTTCAGAATTCTGGTTTCGACTACCACTAAAAGAAGCTGTTGTTGATATTGACAGTGCCTTTGAGAAAAATGACAAACTTTCCAAAGGAATTCGAATATTGTTGGCAGAAGATAACCTGATCAATCAAAAAGTATCCACACTTACATTGAAGCAGCTCGGCTATCAATGTGATATTGCCAATAATGGTAGAGAGGCTGTTGAAATGTATCAAAAGTTACCATATGATTTAATCCTCATGGATATGCAAATGCCTGAAATGGATGGTTTGCAGGCTACCCGGATGATTCGTGAATATGAAAAGAGTGCGATGGTGAAAACGGAGGTTTACATCACTGCAGTTACGGCTAACTCATTGGTCGAAGATAAAAAGGATTGTATTATTTCCGGAATGAATAATTTTTTAAGTAAACCCTTCTCTGAAAAGGAACTTGTGCATATCTTGCAGGAAGTTGCAAAGCGACTAACTAAAAAGAATCAAACGGAACATGAATACCTATTACAATGATTCCAATGCAAGCCTGCTGACTATTGAATTGAATTTGTTATTGGAGGGTATCTTTCTGAAATATGGTTATGATTTCAGAAATTATAGTAAAGCTCATATTCGCCGACGCGTTTTAAATCGTTTAGGTATGAGTAATTTAGAGACAGTGACTCAGCTGTTGGATAAAGTACTGCGCGATCAGGAATTTTTTCGCGAATTTCTGGATGATCTCTCTATAAACGTAACTGAAATGTTTCGCGATCCTGATTTCTATCGCTCTTTTCGCGAAAATATTGTCCCAAAACTGAAAACATACACTTATTTCAAAATATGGCATGCCGGATGTTCTACGGGTGAAGAAGTTTATTCGTTAGCAATTTTACTGCACGAAGAAGGTTTATTGGAACGTTGTCAGGTTTATGCAACTGATTTTAATCGAAAGGTACTTGAAATTGCCAAAGAGGGTGTTTATCAGAAAGAAGATATGCTTCAATACGAACGCAATTATAAACTCTCTGGAGGAACCAATAAACTCTCCGATTATTATAAAGGAATGTATGGCTCGGTTATGTTGAAAAAAGAGCTTGCAAATCGAATTGTTTTTGCCGATCATAACCTGGTAACTGATAGTGTTTTTGCAGAAGTGAATCTGGTAATGTGTAGAAATGTCTTAATCTATTTTGAGAAAGATCTTCAAAATAAGGTGTTAAATTTATTTTATGAGAGTTTAGTTCCATCCGGGATTCTTTGCCTTGGAACAAAGGAGAGCATTAAATTCACCAATTTTGAGAACAAGTTTGATTGTATTGATCAAAAACAGAAAATTTATAAGAAGAAAATAATTTGATGTACAAAGCCATTGTCATAGGTACTTCATTTGGCGGATTGGATGCATTAAAAGCTATTCTTCCAAAATTCATGAAGAATTTTCCAATTCCCGTTATTGTGGTGTTGCATATTGGTGAGCACAATAATGAGATATTTATCAGGCAGTTAAATGAAATTTCGGAGTTAACGATTAAAGAAGCGGAGAGTGGAGAGCTTATTACTGCTGGACATGTTTATTTTGCTCCCCCGAACTATCACTTATTGGTTGAAGATGACTATACTTTTTCATTGTCAACCGATGAAAAGTTGAATTTCTCCAGACCATCTATTGATATCTTATTTGAATCTGCAGCCTGGGCGTACAGAGATGGGCTAATTGGTGTGATCCTTACTGGTGCAAATTCGGATGGTGCCAATGGTATGAAAATGATTAAAAGCTTTGGAGGAATGACAGTTATTGAAAATCCATGCCATGCAGTATCGCCGGTAATGCCAAGATTTGCATTGAAAATTGCAAAACCTGAAATAAAGCTAAATCTCGATAAGATCGCGGATAAGTTAATCGAATTGGCCTACCTGAAGTAATTCCCGTTCAATTATTTTTCGTTTTAGAAAATAGAAATTCTATACCTTAAAATAGGCCGTTGCCATTTCCAGTTCTTTTGCCAATTCCGTCAGTTTCTTTGCATTCTCTGAAAACAAGGAGGAAGCTGAAGAATTTTGCTGGGTGATCACATTTAATTCTTGTATTGCATTATTTACTTGTTCGGCTTCTGAATATTGCTCTATGCTTGCCTGGACAATCTCACGAATTAATTGAGCTGTTTTTTCAATATCAGGAATAATTTTCTCTAGTTCGGCGGCTGAGCGACTGGATACTTTTAATCCATCGCGTGTTAGTTTAATGATCTCAGAAGCGGCAAGTTGTGATTTCTCTGCTAACTTTTTCACTTCATTTCCTACAACTGCAAAACCTCGTCCATGTTCTCCTGCACGTGCAGCTTCAACTGCAGCATTCAAGGCCAGTATATTCGTTTGAGAGGCGATTTCATCAATAACATTGATCTTTTCTGCTATTCGTTTCATCGCCAGAGTGGCTTCATGCGTTAACTCTCGTCCGATACTAATGCCTTCAACAGCTTTGTTCGCAATTACTTCAGTTTCTTTGGCATTGTCGCTGTTTTTATGAATGGTGTTCACCATTTCTTCCATAGAGGCACTGATCTCCTCTGCGGATGCTGCCTGACTTGATGCACCATCATTTAATTGATTGGCAGAATCGGAAAGATGATCACTTGAAAGATTGATCACGTTGGCTGCTTTTTTTATCTCGAAAATAGTTCCTTTTACGTTGGAGGCCATTAGTTGCAAAGCTTTACCAAGATCACCTACTTCATCTTCACGTGTTACTTCCAGCTGGCTGTTTAAATGTCCAAAAGCAATCTTCTCTGAGAATTCAACGCTCTCATTTACAGGTTTGACAATGTTGGTGGCTATCCAGTATATTGCTATATATAGTATAACTAAGCCAAGCAATCCAATGAGAATACTTTGATTGAAAATTCTATTTACCGAACTAAATAATACATCAACCGGAACTTCCAATCCAATGGCCCATGGTTTTGGTACCCCTTCAAACTTAATTGGGGTCATGTAGACATAATACTCCTGATTGGTAGTTTCCTTTTTATATTGAAAATGAGTGTCTCTTAAATAACTAATATTTTCAAGCGCTGTGGAGTATGCAACGGTATCGATTGAAGCATCATCGAACAATTTTTTTCCAACCAGTGAATTATCAGTGTGGGCAACAATGCTTGAATTAGGAGACAGGAAGTAGGATTCTGCTCCCTCAAAGGGTTTCATATCTGTAATTATAGAACTCATGTTTTCCAGGCTAATATCAACACCAACCATTCCTTGGAATTCTCCATTGTCACGTATTGGAAGGACTACTGAGGTCATTAGAATTCCTGCTAATTCTTCAGTTAGTAGGTCGTAATATGGATCCTGGATATTATCAATGTTGGTCTCTCGGATTTGATAATAAATGCCGCTCAATTCATCATTATTCATATCCACAGTTGTTTCAGTATGTCCTATTCTTCCATCTTTTCGAAAGAATACATTTCGCTTACGACCGTTTTTGAGTTTATAGGAAGGATCTAAGGCTTTAAGCTCCCAAATTTGCCAGGTTGAAAGGTAGTTTGGATTATTCTCCAGCCAACTATTAAGTAGTTCATTATAAAACTCGTCCCGGTTGTCTTCTGAAATTGATGCGTAGCTTTGAAACATATTGCGAATAACTGCTGTTTCATCGTATACTTTCATGATATCAGATTTAACCAGATTTTTGTATTCAAGCACGCTGGTGTTGATTATCGTTTTTGCATCTTCTAAGGCTTTTGCCTTTACATTAAAACTGATATAGAAAAGTGTAAATCCATAAACTAAAGTGAAAACCAGTAAAACATAAATCAATAGTTTATTTCTCAGACGCAATTTTCCGACAAAATTAATCATTTCAGTTTATCTCGATTTAAAGGTTTTTTTATTCAATTTATCGTCAGAATAATAGTTCTATCTCTGTTCTGACAGGCATTCTAAGATATATATTTTCTTTGACACAGTTTCATTTTCTCATTCTTTTTAAACTACTAGACTGAAGATTCACATTTTTATGGGATTTGGTATAATGGTATTAATCTTATATTCGTAATTTGAATTCATCAGAAATAAAAAAAAGCTGTCGGTTAGGACAGCTTTAGAAAAATATTTTATGAAAAGTTTTTAAGCTTGATTCACAGTTTCAAGTTTTTCAAAACCTGCCTGAACTGCCTCCAAATTGAGTGGAATCAATTTATGGTGTCGTTCGGGAAGGGATTTCTGCAATCCCTTTTCAATACTATCCATGCTTACAATTGGTTTAGCCTTTAAGTAAGCACCTAAAACCACCATATTGAAAGTTTTTACATTGCCTAAGTCAGCGGCAATTTTGGTTCCTTCGATTTTGTAAACATTAATATCTGTACGGCTTGGGTGGCGAGTAATACCATTTGGGTCGTATAATAAAGTACCGCCAGGTTTCACCATTCCCTCAAACTTATCCATTGATTGCTGATTGAGAATGATGGCTGAATCATATTCGTTAACAATAGGAGAACTAATACGATTATCGCTTACGATAACAGTTACGTTTGCAGTTCCTCCACGCATTTCTGGTCCGTAGGATGGAAACCATGTTACTTCCTGATCGGCCATAACGCCCGAATATGCTAATATTTTACCCATAGATAAGACACCTTGTCCTCCAAATCCGGCAATAATCATTTCTTCGGTCATAACATCAATTTTTAGTTTTGTTTATAGCTTTCAGGATCGGCTTTTTCGCCATCTTTCATATCTCCGAGTGGATAGAATGGGAACATATTGTTTTCCATCCATTCGTTGGCTTTAACAGGTGTCATTTTCCAACCCATATTACAGGTTGAAACGACTTCTACAAAAGCAGTTCCTTTTTTAGCCATAGCTATTTCAAAAGCTTTTGTGATAGCTTTTCGGGTTTTACGAATATTCCCAGGTGTGTGCACCGATTGGCGAGTCACATAAGCTGTACCCGGAAGTTGAGCGATTAGTTCAGTAATTTTTAGCGGATAACCATTCCGGTCAATATCGCGACCACAAGGGGTTGTTGAAGTAACCTGACCAACCAAAGTTGTTGGAGCCATTTGTCCTCCGGTCATTCCATAAATACCGTTGTTAATGAAAACAACTACAATATTTTCGCCCCTGTTACAGGCATGCATAATTTCTGCTGTACCTATCGATGCTAAGTCTCCATCGCCCTGGTAGCACATAACTACTTTATCAGGATTTGTGCGTGCAATACCAGTGGCAACTGCAGGAGCACGTCCGTGAGCGGCTTCCTGCCAATCAACATGAATATATTTGTACGCAAAAACAGAGCATCCAACAGGAGCTACAGCTATTGTTTTTTCCTGGATATCCAAATTTTCTACAATCTCAGCAATCAATCGATGAACCACACCATGACTACAACCCGGACAATAATGCATGGTTGTATCAGTCAATACTTTGGTTTTCTCATAAACCAGGTTTTCCGGTTTAATAATATCATTAATATCCATGATTTACTCTCCTATAAATTTTTGTTCCAATGCTTCAACAACTTCCGAAGGGGAAGGGATGATTCCACCCATCCGTCCGAAATACTTAACAGGTACGGCAGATCCAGCGCATGCAACAGAAAGCTGAACATCTTCAACCATCTGGCCGGCATTCATTTCTACTGTCATAAATCCTTTTACACGTTGAGCCATTTCTCCAATTACTTTTTTAGGAAATGGGAATAAGGTAATCGGACGAAGCAGTCCAACCTTGTATCCTTTGGCTCTTGCAAGTTCAATTGATTTTTGACAAACGCGTGCAGCAGAACCAAAAGCCACAAAAATGTAATCAGCATCTTCACATTGAAAGGTTTCATAACGAACCTCTTCGGCTTCCATTTGTATGTACTTATCTTGCAAACGCTGATTGTTAGCCTCCATCTTATCAGATTCCATTTCCAATGAAGTGATAATATTGCGCTCGCGGTTTGGCTTTTTACCGTTGGTTGCCCAATTACCATAACGAGTGTCAATTTCCTGATCCGTCAATCTTGGAATATATTCAGCAAGCTCAACTTTCTCCATCATTTGACCAATCGCACCATCAGTTAATATGAGTGCAGGGTTTCGATATTTAAAAGCTAATTGAAAACCTAATTCCACAAAATCGTTCATCTCCTGAACAGATGCAGGAGCAAGAACAATGAGTTTATAATCTCCGTGACCGCCTCCTTTTACCGACTGAAAATAGTCGGCTTGCGAAGGTTGGATAGTTCCCAGTCCAGGGCCGCCACGTTGTACATTTACAATAACACAGGGTAATTCAGCACCAGCAATATATGAAATGCCTTCGGCCATCAGGCTAATGCCAGGACTTGATGATGAAGTCATCACTTTTTTACCGGTAGCTGCTGCTCCGTACAGCATATTAATGGAGGCCACTTCGCTTTCTGCCTGTAGGACAACCATTCCGGTTTCGTCCCAAGGCTCGCGGGCCATCAGGGTTTCCATTACTTCCGATTGAGGAGTGATTGGGTAACCGAAATACCCGTCGCAACCGCAACGAATTGCAGCTTCGGCTATCACTTCATTCCCTTTCATTAATCTTAATTCTCCCATTATAACATTTTTTACGTTAACGAAATTTATAACTTAACCCGGTAAACGGTAATGCAGGTGTCGGGGCAAACAATTGCACAGTTTGAACAACCAATGCAGGCTTCTGGATTTTCCATAAATGAAAAATGATAACCCCTGCTGTTTACTTGTTTGTTTTGAGCCAATACGTCTTGAGGACAAGCGACAACGCAAAGACCACAACCTTTACATTCTTCCTTGTCAACAACAACAGCTCCTCTGACTTTTGCCATGATACTCTAATTTTTTTGCCGGATTTTGGCCCGGGCAATTAATTATTTTCAAATTTTCATGAGAACCGTACAAAACTAAGATAACATGTCCTTGAATTTTGCAACAAAAGTTGCGAAATCATATTTTGTTAAGGATTCTCGTAAAAATGTTTCGGTGAATTCCCAGGTAGGAGGCTATATGCTGCCTTTGCACTCTGGACACCAAATCACGATGCTCAGCCATAAACCGCTTTACCCGCTGGGAGGCAGTTAATGATTGAAGCATATGAACTCTTCGCATTGCCATTACATAGCTTTCCTCTGCCATTAATCTGACTAAATGCTGAAGTTCGGCACTCTCATTCAAGAGTACATCAAACTCGTTTTTATGAACATATATTATTTCTGAATCTTCGTATGCACGAATCGATTCCATAGATTTTTCACCAGATAAAAATGAATCATGACTACTAATAATACTATTTTCAGGTGGGTAAAAGAATCTTGAAATCCATTCTTGTCCACTCTCTGAAATGTAGGTCGCATACATGAGTCCATCCATTAGTATACCTAACTTCTGGTTGGGTTCATTGTAATCAAGAAAAGCTTCTCCCTTTTTTAATTTAACAGGAGCTTGGCTTGAGAAAAACTCCTTTAGTTGAACTAAAGCCAGGTTACTGTTTTTTAAAGACTTTTCTAGATTCATTTTTTAATTGTTAATTAACCGGAAAATCAGCTGCAAATTGTTCCAGCCTTTTTTTCAGATCGTCAAACTGGTCACGGTGAACGTGTGATACACATGCTCTGAGCCCTTCCAGTTTGCTACCTGTGTTTTTTAACGTGATGGCACTAACACCATAATATAGAAGTTTGCTTAATAATTCTTCCCCTGTCATACCAGGATAACCGATGGTGAAGTAAAAGCCGTCACCAATTGGTTCATCACCGTCTTTTTCATAAACAATATGGAAGCCATTGCTGACAAATAAGTCTTTCATGATTTTCGCTTTTGCTCCATACTCTTTCACATCCTCCACGAAATTGAATTTGCCATCACTAGCTGCCTTAAACATAGCAGCAAGTGCATATTGAGCCGAATGAGATGTTCCCGAAGAAATAGCATATAAAACACTCAATACTATAGTATTTCCAAATGTATTATTATTGAAACGGGTTTTCAGGTTTTCGTAATCGCGGTTGAAAAGTGCATCCGAAATAACCATTACACCACAGCGTTGCCCAGCATACGAAAATATTTTCGAGCTGGAAACAAACAGCACAAACTGATCGGTATACTTTGCAACTGTTGGCTGGTAAGGCGGTTTCCCCGGGGTATATAAATCTTTTCTGAAATCCATGGCAAAATATGCCAGGTCTTCCATTACAATTACGTCGTATTCTTTCGAAAGCTCACCAATAATCTGAAGTTCTTCCTCTGTAAAACAAATCCAGCTTGGATTGTTTGGATTGGAATAGATGATGGAGTTAATATTTTCCTGGGATAAATAGCTTTCAAGTTTCTCTCTCAGTTTTTCGCCCCGATAATTGAAAACATCAAATGTCTCAAATTTATGCCCTAACACCAGCATTTGTTGCTTTTGAACCGGAAACCCCGGATCAATAAACAACACCGTATCTTTTTTAGGATCAACGTTGCTAGCAACCAATAACGAAGCAAATGTGCCCTGCATCGAGCCAACAGTTGGAATACAACCAGCTGGTGAAACATCAACATCCATGAACATTTTCACAAACCTTGAAGCCTCATACTTCAAAGGTTTAATTCCGTCCATCATGGGGTATTTTGATGCAACTCCGGATTTGAGAGCTTCAATTTCGGCTTCCGTTCCTACCTGAGCAGGAGGTAGTCCGGGGACACCCATTTCCATGCGAATAAATCGGTCGTTCGTTTCTTCTTCAACCAGGTTCACCAACGCAACTATCTCACGAATAGAGGCGCGTCCAACATTATCAATTCTTAATTGGGCTATCTTGTCATCAACAACTTGTTGATTGATGGGTGTACTATTCATCTTGTTTTACGAAAATATCTTTAAAAGAAGTAAAGTATTCCCGATATATCAAATGTCTCAAATGTATTTCTGAGCAGGTTTTATAATTCGAAAACACTTTCAATCCCAAAGAAATAAATTAACACTAATTTGAATCTAAACTTGTGAAATCAAAAGAAAAACAGGCCAAATAAATGACCTGAATTTTACCATGTATTTTAATGATCTGTTCTAAAAACCAAAATCAGACTTGATTGAGGCTATCCAATCTGAAATGCGTTGATCTGTTCGTTCAGGCTCAAAATCTTCGTCAATTGGCAATCCAATAAATTTTCCATCAGTAATTGCTTCAGATTCTTCGAATTCATAATCAGCAGGATCTACCTGACCTACTATTTTAGCGTTACTTTTCTTTAATTCTTTAGCCAAAACACCCATCGCATTTACAAAATGATCGGGGTAGGTTATATGATCTCCCAATCCATAGATTGCTATCGTTTTGCCCGAATAGTCAACCTTATTTATTTCCGGGAAAAATTTACTCCAATCAGTATTTGAATACTCAGAATCCCAGGTTTCTTTTCCAACGGTGGATATTCCAAAAATTATTTTATCGTATTTCTCAAGATCCGCAGTCGTTGCTTCATTTACAGATACCATTTCTACTTTTTCCTCACCAATAACAGCTTGAATTTTTTCAGCTACACGGTGTACCGATCCTTTTTCAGGTCCAAAAAATAATCCTATTTTACTCATGATCAAATTTTTATTGATTATGCATTGATAATTCTCCTTTTACATATTCTCCTAAGATAGACAAACTGGAGACTTTTTTCAAAATTAGATGAATGGCTCGCTCATAATTTTTCATCGACTCCCATTCAATATCTACATGAATTGTATATTCATTCGGCTTCCCAATAATTGGAACAGATTGAATCTTATTCAGGTTTATTTTGTTTTCAGCAAATGTGTTTAATACACTGGCTAAAGCCCCATGGTAATGTCCAACTTCAAAACAAATTGATGCCTTGTTAGCTCCTTCAATGACTTGCCCATGCTTTGATAATATTAGGAATCGAGTGTAATTTTTCTTGTTACTTTCAATTCCCTTATCCAAAATCTCTAATCCATATAATTCAGCAGATCGCAAATTACTAATTGCCGCGGCATGTTCGATCTTCTCGTCCCTGATTTTTTTAGCAACTTTAGCATTATCGCCAAGCTCTTTACGTTCTGCTTTTGGGAAATATTTTTCAAGGTATTCATAGCATTGCATAAATGATACCGGATGAGAATATATTTCCGTAACGTTTTTCTTTTTAGCTCCGGGTAACATCATTAAATTCATTTGAATATGAATGTAAATCTCCCCGGTAATCTTTAAATGATAGTCACGAATAAGTGAGTAATTTTGTAAAAGACTTCCAGCAATTGAGTTTTCAATTGCCATGACAACAATGGCAGCCTGATCGGTATCAACCATATCACAAGCCATTTTGAAACTTTTACACTCGACTACTTCAATTTGTTCCTCACCAAAAAAGGTGCGGGCAGCATCTTCGTGAAAGGAACCTGCAATTCCTTGGATGGCAACTTTTTTCATTTCAACTAGTTATACAAGAATTTTGAATCAAGTTATAAGAAAATATCCGTTGATTCTTCATTCTCTGTTTTAATCAAAAAATCCCGGGTTATTAGCCCGGGACAATTTACGCATAATTCATTATATCATTCCCGGTTGGACGATAGCCAGATAAAAATTAACAAAAAAAGAATCTGAATTGCTCATTTTACCGGAATTTCTTTTTGTTCTTCATTTCCGAAAGAGGCTTTAAGACGCTCCGAAAAACTTTTCCAATTAAATGCGATTGCTAAAATCAGAACGATGATAAAACTAATCAACAATTTTTCGTTGGTGTTTAACTTTCGGCGTTTACTCATTTGATTTATAATTTGTACAAGTCACTTGCCCGAACCAATTCCATTTTATGATCCTGCAATATTTTTATACATTTTTCAATGTTACCAGGTTTCAAAACAATATTTGCCGATTCCTTATCCATTGAAAAGGCGTAAAGATACTCAATAAAAACTTCTTCCGCAGCTAAAATGTCTAAAGCTTTAGCTAAAGCACCGGGAAAATTTGGGCTGTTCAGACAAACTACTTCAGTCAAGCGAACTGTAAAATCTGCTTTCTTGAGAATTTCCTGTGCTTTGTCAGGATCAGTTACAATGAGTCGTAATATGCCGAATTCTGAAGTGTCAGCCACACTAAATGCCGACATGTTTATGCCAGCATCTCCCAGTAATTTTGAAACTTCATTCAAGCGTCCGGTTTTGTTTTCCAGAAAGATAGATAATTGTTTAATGATCATCTTTTAGTCTCCTATAAATTACGGTTGTCAATTACTCGTTTTGCTTTTCCTGCTGTGCGCTCGATGGTTTTTGGTTCCACTAACTTTACCTGTACGGAAATACCTAGTGTGCTTTGAATATTGTGCGTAATTTTTTTGCGAAGTATTTCCAGTTGTTTTATCTCATCTGAGAAAAATTGTTCCTGAACTTCAACCATCAGTTTTAGTGTATCTAAGTTACCCTCTCTTTCAATGATAAGCAAGTAATGAGGTTCTGTTTCACTCATTTCAAGTAACACGCTTTCAATCTGAGAGGGGAAAACATTTACACCACGAATGATGAGCATATCGTCACTTCTGCCTTTGCATTTTTCCATGCGAACGAGGGTTCTTCCACACTCGCATTTATCGTAAATCAAACGGGTTAAATCCCTGGTGCGATAGCGGATTATTGGAATTCCTTCTTTGGTGATTGTTGAGAATACCAGTTCACCAATTTCACCTGCAGGCATTGGTTCTAATGTTTCAGGGTGAATAATCTCAGGCACAAAATGGTCCTCATTAATGTGCATTCCACATTGATGTTCACATTCGCAGGAAACACCGGGGCCAATTACTTCGCTTAACCCATATATATCAATTGCTTTTAATCCTAATTTTGATTCGATTTCCTTGCGCATTTCTTCCGTCCAAGGTTCGGCACCAAAAATTCCAACACGCAATTTTAGGTCTTCTTTTTTAATTCCGGCTTCTTCCATTGCTTCAGCCAGGTAAAGTGAGTAGGAGGGAGTACAGGCAATTACAGATGTTCTGAAATCTTGCATGAGTTGTAATTGCTTCTGTGTATTTCCACCTGAAATTGGAATAACCGATGCGCCGAGATTTTCACATCCATAATGCATTCCTAGCCCACCGGTAAATAAACCATATCCATATGCAATTTGCACCATGTCATTTCGGTGAACTCCTGCCATGCAAAGTGTTCGTGTAACCACTTCTGCCCAAGTATTTAAATCTTTTCGGGTATATCCAACTACTGTTGGTTTTCCGGTAGTTCCGGATGATGCATGCACCCTGACGATCTCACTCATGGGAACGGTAAACATTCCAAATGGATAATTATCCCTTAAGTCCTGTTTTGTGGTAAATGGTAGTTTAGATAAATCGTCAATTGACTTGATATCACCAGGAACCAGCCCTTTTTCCTGCATCTTTTTGCGATAACTGGGAATACTGTGATAAATGCGCTGAACGGTCTCAATCAGTCTTTCGCTTTGCAGCGCTTTCATTTCATCCCTGCTGGCGCATTCTACTTTTTCGTTCCAAATCATAGGTTTAAATTCAATTAGTTGTTAGTTTTTTGTTTCAATTTGGTTAGAAGGAAATTGTTGAAAGTAACAAACATACTATAATCATCAGAAAAATTGTAATAGATTGTCCAATTATTCTGTGGTTGGGTTCTATCGATTTAGTCGATTATAGTGTATTGTGATAATGAACGAAAGTAATTTTTAAAATAAAGATATTTTTTTCATTTCACTGAAATGACTGGGATGAAAATATCCTATTTGACAATCAAAAGATTGGTGCGTTTTGGCGATTTTATTGGAAGCAGAAACAGAATAGGGAGCTTAAATTTTAAACTCCCTGTTCTGTTTCGTTCAAAAATAGAAGTATTTCTATTTTCTTATTTTTTAAAATGATGAGTTGTTAGATTAACTATTCTCTTAATTAAAATAAATAGGTCATCATTAATATAATTCGATTGTTTGTTGCTTGGTGTGTACCTGCAAAAAGTCCATCATTGAAGTTAAAACCTCCTACACCATAGTTTGCAGTAGTCATTTCGTATTCAGCAACTAAACGCAATTTTGAGACATTCAATGCGATGTGTGGGGAGATTCTATAAAAGTCCTGAATGTTTGGAAACAAACCTGCTGTTATTGCTTTTCCACTTCCATTATCGTGTAAGGGATCAGATGTTCCGAGATTATCTCCATATCCCAGGAATAAACCTCCTTGCCATTTTTTTCCGTAAACTAAATTTAGCAAGCTGGTGAAGTTGTTATAGTTTGTGTAGGTTTCCTCACCAGTTGCCGTGTTTCGAGTAGCAACACCATAACCTCCCAGAAAGCAGAGGTGAGTCATATTTTGTCCATAGTAACCCTTTGCTGTCATTTTGAACATGCCTGATTTATATTTCAGATAAGTCATAAAACCAGAACTTGTAAGGTATTCCTCAGCGTTAAATTTACCATCAGTTCCGGTAACGGTCATTCGTGGTTTGATACGTTTTACTTCGGCACCAGCACCAAACGTTAATCCATTTTTGTTGTATTCAGCAGCAACTACAAATTCAGGCATCGCCCCATTGCGCTGTGCTTGAGTTGGTGTGGTGAATACGCTTGATTCCATTACTTTGCTGGTATATTGGTTTTCATAGACCACAGCTCCAGTAAAAGTTACGGTTCCGGTTTTAACGTCATACCTAATCTGAGGAGCTCTGCTGAAGGCCTGAAATGGAGCACCAGTATTTAAGCTGCCGACTGTTGGGTAGCAACCGCCTCCCCAGAATGGATGCCAGGTTTGACCAATCAAAAGTTTTGATTTTTCCCAATTAAAACTCATGCTGGCATGTCTGATTCTGAAAAGAGTTGGTTCTGTTTTTACAATTCCAACAAAATCAAATTCAAGAGTTGCAGATGTTGTGGCACCGAAAATTTCAGGTCCATTTACTTTAACTCCCAAGCGGCTTGCAATGGCAGAGAGATTAGAGCTTGTTTGTTGATTGAAATCTTTTCCATTGTCATCTTGCCCTGTGTAATAAGGAACCAGGTAAAACAATTCGTAAGCAGCATCAATCCCTTTGTAGGTATCAACGAATATTTCATTTCTAACAAATCCGTAAAAGTCCAGATTAAAATTTTTCTTATTAACCTCCTGTGCACTGCTTTCTGCAATTAATCCAAACATGAGGATTACCCCAAATAGTTTTTTAAACATCTGATTTTGGTTTTTAATTATTTTAGTTTCCAGCCAAAATTCAATATGAAAATTGGGTGAATAAGGCTTCATCTTGAAATTTGAGCCGCCAAAAATAGGAGGACTGGGAACTAATCTGATAATTCGGGACAGGAAAGTGATTTTAATTAAGAATAAATTATTCTTGGAAGATGGAAAAGTCAGTTTCTGCATTATTTAATGCAGAACATTTCTTGAAAACTTGTTCTAATTATCGCTCATCCCCCTGTCTCCATTGGAAATAAAAATTTGACATATTTGTTTGTTTGTTTGTTTGTTTGTAACATCTGTTACTTTTTATGAATATATAATGGAATATTTTCGACAACGAAACAATTTATCAAAATGTCCTGATTAATATTATTACCAGCTAATGGGAAAGAACAGATCTCTAAAGTTATTCAGAAAGCTTCATAAATGGCCCGGGATTGTTATTGCGCTATTGGCAATTCTTTTTGCATTATCCGGAATTGTTTTGAATCATCGATCCGTGTTCTCATCGGTTGATTTTAATCGCAATTGGCTGCCATCTGATTATCAATACAAGAATTGGAACCTTGCAGCTGTTCGTGGAGGATTGTCTTTGGATTCTGCTAATACATTATTGTATGGAAATATCGGTATGTGGAAAATTGGCAATGGCGAATTTTCTGATTTTGCTCAGGGCTTCCCAAATGGTATCGATCACCGGAAAGTATACAAGCTAGCAATCTTACATGATCAATTGTTTGCAGCAACACACTTTGGTTTGTATACCCGAAAATTAAGTGATGGAAATTGGGATCATGTTACTCTGCCAGTCAAAGAAAGCAGACTTACCGATTTATTGGTAAAGCAAGATACATTGGTTGTGATGACTCGTCATTATTTACTGAGATCTGATGATGGTGATCAGTTTGAAGTGATTCAACTTCCTCCTCCAGTTGGTTATAGGCGAGAAGCCGGATTATTTCAAACACTTTGGCAATTACACAGTGGTGAGTTATTTGGGGTTGCAGGAAAACTTTTTGTGGATTTGTTGGGAGCGGTTGTCATCTTGCTTGCGATTACGGGGCTTCTTCATTTTTTCTTTCCAAAGATTGCCAAACAGAGTAGAAGGAAACAAAAGGATAATAAAAAGCTTTCGGCGACTCGAAAACTTAACCTGCGCTGGCATAATGTCGTTGGATATATTTTTATTGGATTTCTGATTTTAAACACAACCGCTGGGATGTTTTTGCGGCCGCCATTGTTGATTCCAATAGCCAATTCAAAAGTCGGGCTAATTCCCGGAACTCATTTGGATAATCCCAATCCGTGGTTTGATAAACTTCGAAGAGTTGAATGGAATGGCAAACTGAATTCGTATATAATTTCAACATCAGATGGTTTTTATAGAGCAAATGAAGGGCTGAATCAGCCATTGACTAGGTTTGCTGTTCAACCACCAGTAAGTGTGATGGGCTGTAATGTTTTGGAGGCTGTTGGCAAATCTGCATATTTGGTGGGTTCATTTAGTGGTCTGTTTATTTGGGATTTAGAAAGGCAATTAGTTATTGATGCTTTTACCAAACAACCACCTAAAAGGAATACAGGCAGACCAATTTCAGATCATTTGGTTGCTGGTTATTTGAAATTGAATGATAGCGAACACTACTTATTTGACTATAGTTCGGGAATGCAAAATTTGAAAGGTTTGTCAAATTGGGAAATGCCAAAAGAAATCATCAATAAATCACCAATGTCGCTTTGGAATACTGCTTTGGAAATCCACACAGGAAGGATTTTTGAGCATCTGATAGGGCCTTTTTATATACTATATGTTCCCCTGTCGGGCCTTTGCCTGATCATGGTTTTGGTGAGTGGTTTTCTGATTTGGTGGAAAGCCTATCGAAGATGAGCTTTGAGCTGGTAGTTGTTAGCTTTAAGCATTATATATCAATTCATATTCTCTTTTTTCCAAAAACAATGAAAGACTATGACTGATATGATGATATATGCCTGAGCTAGTTGTCAATGTATGTTGTCCCAAGTGACATATCTTTATATCAGGAACTCGTTTTTTCTGCTATAAAAACCAATGGTAAATGATGACCGCCATAGGGACGTTTGTCAAAGTTGGAATAGAATTTTACTCTTGAGAATCCATTGATTTCCAATAGGGTTTCAATTTCGTTTTTACGAAGTGGTATTAAGTATGAAGCGTGGAAATGAGAATCCCGGGTTTCTTTAATAATTAATTCGGTATTGAAAATAATCTTCCCACTCGGTTTTGTCGGTAAATCATACTTCCGAATAAAACCAATATTTTCAGTATCAATTAGTGGCAGATCCGTGATTTCATTTTCAAGTATGTAATCGTAATTAAGAACCTGCACCATTAATTTTCCTCCAGGAACCAGATGCTTTCGGGCAGTATTGAAAAAGTTTCCAATTTCACCTAATGACGAAAGGTGAACAAGTGTATTCCCAAAACAAACAATTCCATGAAATAATTTTCCTGGGAAGTCATTGTCCAAATCCAACATGTTTGTCTCCCGAAAATGCAAATTGGTTGATGGATAGGCCTCTTTTGCCAATTGAATCATATCCGAATTAAGATCAATTCCGGTTACATCGCAGCCTAAACTTGCCAGTTCGTTGGCCAATTTCCCGGTTGAGCATCCAACATCAAGAATATTTTTTCCTGATAAGCTTTGCAAGCTTGATTCAACAAATGTTACTTGCTTGGAATTTAAAGGGAATATCTGATCGTAATAATTTGCGATGGATGTATAAAAGTGATCCTGATCAATTTTCATGGTTGAACACAGATTTAGTTAAAAAGGGAAACGTCCCCATTTTTAACAGATAGAATCACTTAATGTTTCAATGATTCAGAAAAATGAATTTAATTTATGCGGAATTGCGGATATGTATTTAAAGCTTAGCTGCTTATCCTTTTATTTCATTGAGCAGACCCTCACACGCATCTTCCAATATATCAAGCACTAATTCAAATCCATCACTTCCACCATAGTATGGGTCGGGAACAGAGTTGTGGCCAGCTCTGGAACAGAAGTCGGTCATTTTATGTATTTTATGAAGATCGTTAGTTTTTTGTGCCATGTCCTGCAGGTCGTACACATTATTGTCATCCATGCCAATAATCCAGTCGAACTTGTCAAAATCAATATCCGGATCAACCTGGCGAGAGATTGAAGTAAGATTGTAACCTCTTTTTTGAGCATGGCTCTGCATACGTTGATCAGCCTGATCACCTACATGATAACCGCTAGTTCCCGCTGAGTCACACTCAACAGTTTCCTGTAAGCCTTCTTTTTTAATTAAGCCATTAAAGACAGCTTCGGCGCTGGGAGAGCGACAAATGTTACCCAAACAAACAAACAATACCCGTTGCTTCATAGTCAAATATTTTAGAGCAAAAATAGATGATTTAGCGGATCATGAAAGTCATAGATAATAAATTATTGTTATGAGTTTGGAGTAATTTAATATTCTGCAAAATGGTATTCCAATAAGTATTTTGATATCACGTTTTAAATGATGAGTTTTGCATTTCTGTTTTTATGAAAGACTTTACAGTAGGCAACGAAGCGAGGTTAATTCTTCGATTTTCAATTCCCTTGGTCATTGGAAATATTTTCCAAAATCTTTACAATATAGTTGATAGTGTGATTGTTGGGAATTACCTGGGCAAAGAAGCTCTGGGAGCTGTTGGTGCGTCTTTCCCAATTATTTTCACGTTGGTTTCGATGGTTATTGGTGTCGGTTCAGGTGCATCAACAGTTGTGTCGCAGTATTTTGGTGCCAAACAAATGGACAAAGTAGCGCGGACAATAGACACCATTTTTATCTTCTTTTTGGCTTCTTCGATTATCGTTTCTATTGTCGGAATTGGTTTAAGCGAACATATATTTAGATGGATAAACCTACCGGAAGAAATGTTGCCGCAAGCTGTCACTTATTTAAATATATACATTGCCGGAATGTTTTTCTTTTTCGGTTTTGCCGGAATTACATCCATATTAAGAGGATTGGGAGATTCAAAAACACCTTTGTATTTCATGGTAATAGCAACGATCAGTAATGTGGTCTTCGATTTGCTTTTTGTTGTGGTATTTAAGTGGGGAATTGAGGGAGTTGCTTTTGCTACGCTTCTGGCACATGCAGGTGCTTTTTTTACAGCAGCCTGGTATTTAAATAAAAAGCATCCGGTGATAAAACTTTCCATTCGGAAATATATTTTTGATCGGGATATTTTCAAGAGTTGTGTCCGGATCGGTTTACCTACCGGATTTCAGCAATCATTTGTTGCTTTTGGGATGATAGCGATTATGAGTATCGTTAACGGATTTGGTACCAATGCCGTTGCTGCCTACACAGCTGCTATGCGGATTGACTCTTTCGCTAAGATGCCTGCTATTACGTTTTCCTCGGCGCTTTCAACATTCGTAGGGCAGAATTTAGGGGCTTTTCAGGAGGATCGAGCAAAAAAGGGACTTCGTTCAACTCTTATTTTTTCGCTGGGGTATTGTTTATTTATATCCTTGTTGATCATACTTTTCGGAAAGTATATAATGAACCTCTTTACTCCGGATCAAGGAGTGATTGAAATCGGTCAGGATTACCTGGTTATTGTGTCTTCCTTTTACTTATTATTTGCAGTCATGTTTACTTTTACAGGGTTTCTTCGAGGAGCTGGAGCAACACTGATTCCGATGATTACTACCTTTACTTCTTTGTACCTGTTCAGAATTCCGATAGCCTACTTTTTATCCGCAAAAATTGGAGTAAATGGTATTTGGTGGGCTGAACCAACAGCATGGTTGGCTGGTATGACAATTTTAATCCTATACTTTTACAAAGGACGCTGGAGAGGGAAAGTTGTAGTTAAAAAGGAGGATGAAATTCCTACATAATTGTAGGAATTATTGCTTTTATTAAGGAAAAGTTAATAAATTACAATTCTATTCTTTAGAATACTTTCAAATTAATAGCAAACCGGTGTTTGCTGTTTCTGTTTTTATTTTTCCAATTATCTTTGCGCACTTCGAAACGAATTATATGAACAGTCTGTCATATAACATTTAGTGATGAGTATTATGGTATACAATAATTACTAATTTAAGGGCTGTTTTTTTGATCGCTAAAATCTCTAACCGCAACGTCGTTGCACTAAAATTATACTGTATGAGTAATATTTTCTTTATCGTACCATTTGCCTCAATTCTGGCTTTGGTATTTGCTTGGATATTTTTTAAATCTCTGATGAAAAATTCAGAGGGAACGGACAGGATGATTGAGATCGCCCAGTATGTTCGTGATGGAGCAATGGCCTATCTGAAAAGGCAGTACAAGGTTGTTGCTATTGTATTTTTAATATTGTTCATATTATTGACAATCATGGCATACTTTGGAGTGCAAAATCCATTTGTGCCGATAGCTTTCCTTACTGGAGGTTTCTTTTCTGGTTTATGTGGCTACCTGGGAATGAAAACAGCAACTTTTGCTTCTGCAAGAACTGCTCATGGTGCTTCAAAATCATTGAATAAAGGTCTGCAAGTAGCTTTCCGCAGTGGTGCTGTAATGGGACTAATTGTTGTTGGTTTTGCATTGTTGGATATTGCAGCCTGGTATTTATTGTTGAGTGAAGTAATTTTTACTCCGGAGCATATGGCGAATGGGCTTGAATTTCTGGGACTTCATTTCGTACACGGTAGTGCAGATTATGTTGCAAATGGTGTAATCACAGAAGCCGGTCAAAAAGTGAAATTGGTGGAAATTACAGTTACCATGCTTACTTTTGGAATGGGTGCTTCTACTCAAGCCTTATTTGCACGTGTAGGTGGTGGTATTTATACCAAAGCTGCTGACGTAGGTGCTGATCTTGTAGGTAAAGTTGAAGCTGGAATCCCAGAGGACGATCCACGTAACCCTGCTACTATTGCTGATAATGTTGGTGATAATGTTGGTGATGTTGCCGGTATGGGAGCTGACCTTTATGAAAGTTATGCAGGTTCTATTTTGGCAACTGCAGCACTTGGTGCCGCACTTCCTGCTATTGCTCTTGCTGATAGTGGAATCGATCCTATTAAAGCTGTAACTGCTCCAATGATTGTGGCAGCGATTGGAATCATTCTTTCAATTGTAGGTATTTTCATGGTTCGTACAAAAGAATCAGCTACACAGAAAAATTTATTGAATGCACTTCTTATTGGTACTGGTGGTAGTTCCTTGTTAATTCTGATCGCGATGGCAGTATTGGCATACGCAGGATGGGTAACCTGGGGTGTATTTGGTGCTGTTGTTATTGGATTGGCAGCAGGTGTAATTATTGGTCAAGCTACTGAGTATTTCACTTCTGACGAATATAAACCGACAAAAGGTATTGCAGCTCAAGCTCAGCAAGGACCAGCAACTACCATCATTGATGGATTAGCTGTTGGTATGTACTCAACATGGATTCCTGTTGTGACAATTGTTTTGGGTATTATGGGGTCATTTTGGGCTGCCGGTGGAGCTCAGCATTTTGCTATGGGAGTTTACGGAATTGGATTTGCTGCCGTAGGTATGCTGTCAACATTGGGTATCACATTAGCAACTGATGCTTTTGGACCAATTGCTGATAACGCTGGAGGTAACGCTGAAATGGCAGAGTTGGATCCAATCGTTCGTGAACGTACTGATGCTTTAGATATGCTTGGAAATACGACTGCTGCAACTGGTAAAGGTTTTGCAATTGGTTCTGCCGCATTGACTGCAATGGCGCTTATTTCTGCATATATGGAAGAAGTTCGTTTATGGTTTGGCAAAATTGCTAAAGCTGGCGAAGGATTTATTACTAAAGGTGAATACGTATTCTATAATGATGTTGCTCCTGCTGTTGAGGATGGCATTAAAGCTGTGAAAATTTCAGCTGCTTCAGTAAAAGATTTCTCTTCTGCTTATGATATCACACTTTTCAACCCATTGTTCTTGGGAGGACTCTTCTTGGGTTCAATGATGGCATTTGTGTTTAGCGCAATGACTATGAAAGCAGTAGGTCGCGCTGCTGGTGCAATGGTTGATGAAGTTCGTCGTCAGTTCCGTGAAATTAAAGGAATCTTGGAAGGTAAAGCTACTCCGGAATATGCAAAATGTGTTGAGATTTCAACTATTGGAGCTCAAAAAGAAATGTTGCTTCCTTCACTAGTTGCAATTATTGTACCTGTTGTTGTTGGAGCATTTATGGGTGTTGCCGGTGTAATTGGTCTGTTAGCTGGTGGTTTAACAGCTGGTTTCACATTGGCGGTATTTATGAATAATGCCGGTGGTGCGTGGGATAACGCTAAAAAGTACATCGAAAAAGGAAACTACGGTGGTAAAGGTAGCGAGGCTCACAAAGCTGGTGTTGTTGGTGATACTGTTGGTGATCCTTTCAAAGATACTTCAGGTCCATCATTGAACATCTTGATCAAATTGATGACAATGGTTTCTGTAGTTATGGCAGGTTTAACAGTAACGTTAAGTTTGATGATGTAAGAAAAATCAGATTTTTAAAACGGTCTGACAAAATATGCTGGCCTGTGGGAAATTCTCACAGGCCTTTTTTTATCTTTGATAATCAGCAAAACTAAGACGCATGGATTACGAAAAAGCGAAAGAATATTTTAAAAATGATCGTTACGCAGCAATGACAGGAATTGAGCTTGTCGATGCCTGAAAAGGTTATGCAGTTGCTAAATTGAAAATAGGTGAACAACACTTAAATGCTGCAAATGTCGTACAGGGAGGTGCTATTTTCACGCTTGCAGATTTTGCTTTTGCAGTTGCTTCCAATAGTCATGGACAATTGGCTTTAGCAATTAATGTAAATATTTCATTTCTGAAAGGAAAATCGACAGGAGTATTATATGCGGCTGCAAAGGAAGTTGCTGATCCGAACGAATTGGTGCTTATGATGTATTAATAAATGATGAAAATGATGGGCTTGTTGCACGTTTTAACGGATTGGTTTATCGCAAAAATGAAAAACATTCTTTCTAGTCAACAATTTCTTCTACATAAAACAAAAGACCACCCATCTTTCTATGGGTAGCCAATGCATTTATATTACCGTGTTACATTTCAATTTTATAAGCCACAACACTGTTTTTAAAGAATGTAGGAACAAGCAATAAATCCAGCTCCTTGGCGAAATCTATATCGGCGGTATTTATCTTTTCAGCAGTTGAGTCCAACAATTTTATCATTTTACCATCCTTTAAGTAAAAGATTCGGCCGGGCCAGTTTGAGAATACAAAATTTCCTTTGTTATCTTGTTCCAAGCCATCAATGCCTTGACAATCAGTTTGAATAATTTCAGCTTTTTTACCTTTAATGTCCGTTTTGAAAATCTTATCAGAGCCGATATAAAGTTCTCCCATTTTGGTCATTAATCCATTCACATGCCCCATCTGCTCATCATACATCCATAAAGATATTTCCCCCTCATTCAATACATGAATTTTCCCGGTATTGCTATCTGAAACAAAGATCATCCCGTTTCCGCAAGCCGCAACGTCATTTAAAAATGTGGCGCCTTCAACAGGATATTTCTTAACAATTTTGGAATTTGCAATCTCGATTTCTACTAATTCATCAATATCCGAAACATAGAGCTTCCCCTTAAAAATAGCCATTCCTTTTGGAGCACTTAATCCTGATATCCACTCCAGGTTTTTAATGGTGCCGTCAGTATTCAGAATTGAAATAAACCCATTGCCATCTTTTTCACCCGGACTATCATTGATGTTTGAAACATAAATAACTCCATTTTCATGATCGTATAAAACTGATTCAGGTGTTTTTAGTTTAGGACCGGTATCCCAAACCTGCACAAGACTTTGTCCATAAGACAACACTGTAAAAAATATAAGCGAAAAAAACAGGATGCTTTGTTTTGCATTCATGACGATTAATTTTAAGTTTGATATACCTTATTAACAACCAATTATCTATTTCGTTTATACTTATTGCAATATTATGAATAAATCTGTATTTCAGTACATTGTCTTGATTTTAATATTAACATCGTGCCAGGCAAAGCAGGATTCCTTATTATTTGTTGGAACATACACCGACGGGGAAAGTAAAGGAATTTATAGCTATTATTTCAATGAGAATACTGGGGAATTAGCACCCGCATTCGAGACTAATAATAAGGAAAATCCCTCCTTTTTAGCAATATCACCAGATCAAACCTATTTATATGCAGTTTCCGAAGTAAAAAAAGGACCCGGAATTGATAGTGGTTCTGTTACTGCCTACCGGATTTTAGATAATGGTGAACTAGAAAAGATAAACAAATCGTCAACAGAAGGAGACCATCCTTGTCATGTGGCGGTATCACCCGATGGGAAATTTGTTGTTGCATCCAATTACTCCAGTGGGAGTTTGAGCTGTTTCAATGTTGATGAGAATGGAGGTTTATCGGAGATGTTTCAACAAATTCAACATCAAGGTTCGGGGCCAAACGTTAAAAGGCAAAATGAACCTCATGCCCATTCATCTTTGTTTAATGCTGAAGGAAATTTGCTTATTTCTGCAGACTTGGGAACTGATGAATTGAATTTCTATAAGCTAAATGCGAATGGGGAATTCATTGCACCGGAGCAGGCATCTATTAAAATGGAGTTGGGTGCTGGGCCACGACATTTTGATTTTTCACCAGATGGAAAATTTATCTATATAATGAATGAATTGAATTCAACAGTTACAACCCTAAAAAAAGAAGAAGGTAGGTATAAAACAGTAGAAAGTGTTTCAGCATTGCCAGAAGATTTTGATGGAACCAGCACCGGAGCAGATATACATGTAAGTGCAGATGGGCGTTTTGTGTATAGTTCGAACAGGGGGCACAATTCCATTGCTGTTTTTAAAAGGGACTCAAATAGCGGAAAACTTAATTTGCTGGAGAATGAATCTGTGCAGGGAGATTGGCCGCGTAATTTTTGTATTTCACCCGATGGTCGTTATTTGTTGGTTGCGAATCAGAATAGCAATAATATCTCGGTATTCAAAGTCGATCAAAATTCTGGAATGTTAGATTTTACTGGGGTTAATGTTGATATGCCAAGTCCTGTTTGTTTGAAATTTCGTAATAAATAACCAACGTTTGCCGGAATTTTAAGCATCTGACCAGCTGTTTCCGAAGAGGTCTTTTTAATAATTTACTTTTAACGCGTAAGATATTCAATTTTAGAAATTTGAGTTTATTAACAAAAAAAGCTTTAACTTATTTATCCTGTAATTGTTAAAGAGATAGAAATTAAAAGCTTTTCAACCATGAGTAAAATTTTACCTACCATTTCATTTACCTTTCTTATTGTCTTTTTTGTTGTTGTAAGTTGCTCCATGAAAAATGGACATAAGGAAAAAGCAAATCAACAAGCAGCTGAAAACTACCAGAATTATTGTGCCGGATGTCATGGATATAACCTGGAGAAATTTGAGGATAAAGATTGGATGTATGGCGATGACATTCAAAATGTAATTAATACGATCACTTATGGTCAGGAAGAAATGGGAATGCCCGCATTTCAAGTTACTTTCTCTACTGATGAAATAAGTGCACTCGCCAGCTATGTAAAGGAGGGAATTCCTGAAAATAAAGAAGATTTGAAACCCGCACTTTCGGCGAAAAACTCGGAAGAGTCTGAAGTGCAAAAGTTTATTGTTGATACCGTGGTTAGTGGGTTGGGGGTACCATGGGGATTGGAGTTCTTACCAAATGGAGATTTATTAATTGCGGAGCGTTCTGCAAAGTTATATCGTTTTACAAATAATGAGCTTCAGGAAATATCCGGATTGCCGGAAATCATGGTCAAAGGACAAGGAGGCTTGCTCGATTTGGAACTGCATCCGGATTACGAAAATAATGGTTGGATTTATATCTCATATTCTGGTTTCGCAGATGATAATAAGGGGGAAGGGTGTACCAATGTAATGAGAGCTAAATTGGCTGGTAACACGTTGATCGAACAGGAAGAAATATTTAATGGATTTCCTGATACCAATAAAGGACAGCATTGGGGATGTAAATTGGAATTTGACCGGGATGGCTATTTATTCTTTGGGATTGGAGACAGAGGTAACCGAGACGAAAATCCACAAAGCTTGGATAATTCTAATGGAAAAATTCATCGGATTAATGATGATGGTTCAATACCTCCTGATAATCCATTTATAGATACACCGAATGCAGTACCTAGTATTTATTCTTATGGACACAGAAACCCACAGGGAACATGTATGAATCCGGAAACTGGTGAAATATGGGAAACGGAGCATGGTCCAATGGGAGGAGATGAACTTAATTTAATAAAACCAGGTATAAATTATGGATGGCCGGTAATTAGTTACGGTATCAACTATAATGGAACAAAATTTACAGATATTACAGAGAAAGAAGGAATGGAACAACCTGCTACCTATTGGGTTCCCTCAATTGCTCCATGTGGCACAACTTTTGTAAAAGGTGATAGATATAAAAATTGGAAAAATAATATTTTGGTTGGGTCTTTGCGCTTTCAATATCTGGAGCGAGTTGTTTTGGATGGAAATAAAGTTACCCATCATGAAAAATTGATGGAAGGAATAGGCAGGGTCAGGAATGTGGAGATGAGCCCGGATAATTATATTTATGTGGCGATCGAAAATCCAGGGAAGATTTTAAAATTGGTACCAATTGATTAATGCCTAATAAATCAAATTTGAAAATGTCAGAACTAGTATTTTAACGCTGGTTTTGACATTTCTTTTATTTTTCCCAATCTTGAACTTATTAGACATGAATAATTGATGAAGTACAGAAAACTTATGTGGACACTAATTGTAATTGCACCTCTGACTCTTATTATTTTTTTAGCAATAAAATTGAATCCTTCGTTTGGGGGAAAAGCTGAAGGGAATCGATTGTTGAGAATGCAACAGTCACCCAATTATAAAGATGGTAAGTTTCAAAATCCGGTTGAGACAAATGTTCAGACCAAAGACATGCCATTTTTTAAAGTTCTCAATGAATTTTTATTCAAGAATGAGGGGAAAGTTCCTGAGAAGCCATTGCCAACTTTAAAGTATTCGGAAGCAACTGATAATTCCAATAAAGCCCGGATTACCTGGTTAGGACATTCAACTATTATTCTAGAAATCGATGGAAAACGGATTTTAACAGATCCTGTATTCGGGAAACGTATTTCTCCCTATTCATTTTTGGGAACAAAACCATTTCCTTATACAAATTCTTATCAGCTAAATGATTTGCCACAAATTGATTTAGTCTTGATTTCACATGATCACTACGATCATTTGGATTATGAAGTGATAAAACAGTTAAGAAATACCCAGGTTACTTTTGTAATGCCTCTAGGTGTTGGCATTCATCTTGAACATTGGGGAATTGATGCCAGTCAGATTAATGAATTGGATTGGTGGGAATCTTATGATTTCACCGACAATTTGAAATTCACAGCAACACCGGCCCGTCATTTTTCAGGACGAGGACTTAATAATCGTTTTTCTACTTTGTGGGCTAGTTGGGTTATTGAAAGTAGAAGTACTGCCGAACGAATATTTTTCGGTGCTGACTCTGGATATTTTCCCGGTTATAAGGAGATAGGAGAGAAGTTCGAAAGTTTTGATTTAGTGATGCTGGAATGTGGTCAATACAGTCCGTACTGGCCCTATATACACATGGCTCCTGAAGAAACCTTACAGGCAGCAAAAGGTTTGAACGCTAAGACTTTGTTGCCTATTCACTGGGCAAAATACAAATTGAGCATTCATCCGTGGAAAGAACCAGTTGAACGATTGTTGAAAGCTGCTGATACGGACGTTCCTGAAATCACCACACCACAGATTGGTCAATCATTTGTAATTGGTGAAGCATACCCAAAAACACGCTGGTGGGCTGAATTGTAATTATTACCAATTTAAGTTCAGCTATTTATTATTTTTATGCTGATCGGGTTTCATGAAAGACATCGGATTATAGAATATTCGATCTCGTAATTGTGCCTGACGGTTGAGTCGCCATCTTTCAACATAGGTTATTACTTTGCGTAGTACATCGAAATATAGTGCAACCATTAATAAGAATGTAAATATCCAGGTGAAAATAATATTGAATAATGTTGAGTCAATTCTTAGATCACCAAGGTATTTGTAAGCAGAATAAAAATGGGCACTTCCGTTTGTTTGTGCGGGTTTCCTGTAAATAGGCTCATCACCCTGATGTATTCTGTTGTTTGCGATGTAAGTTTTATGGGTTGAATATTTATCGCGAACCAACACTTCCAATTTATTGTTGGTGTAATGATTTTTGAAGTTTGTTAAAGCATCCGTATTTCCATCAAATTTTGAAAGTAGGTTCTGGTACTTGTTTTCAAGTGTTTTAGTTGCTTCGAAATAATCTTGTTTATATGTTTGGGTTGCTTGTTTTAGGTAACTCTTTAGCAATAAGGCTGATTTATTTTCAAATGAATCCGTTCCAATTTGGTTAATTGCCAAAGAAATGGAGTCGTTGTTAGGTTTGATTTCTGTAAACAAGTCTTCAAACGAATTTTTTAACAACGGAACTACAGATGCAGCTTCCTCTGTCTGCTTGTTAAGCTCAAATGCGTTGTAGGAAATAAGATATTTTTCAATTTCAGGAAGCATGTAAAAAGCCTTAAAACCCAAATCATTCTTCACAACTTCCTCATCAAAAATATTGCTTTCATATTCGTTATTCTTATAGAGATTAACTGCTAATGCTTCATATGCCCACCTTGAAGTCATTGCATCACCGATTAATGGTGTTTTATTATAACTGCTTAAGGAGTTGTGCATTTTATTGAAATCGATTATGACTCCACTAAGTAAAAGCTGTGGAACCAAAAGCAAGGGGATGAGAATATAAATAGCAACCACTGAATTAAATCCTGCCGAAAGATTTAATCCCAGTAAATTAGCAAAGCATGCCGTTGTGAAAAGGATGGCCCAGGTTGAAAAAGTCACATCGCGGATTTCAAGCATGTAATTGCCAATCAGAACAAATGAAAGTACCTGAATGGCAGACAACGCAAATAAAATCAGTATTTTAGAAGACAAATAAGCACCCCTGCTCAAGTTCAGGAATTCTTCTCGTGTTCTAATTTTCCGATCTTTAAATATCTCCTCAGCACTAATACTCAATCCGATAAATAGCGCAACTACAACACTCATAAACAGGAATGCTGGTATGTTATCATTGTAGCGGAATAGATAGGTGCTGGAATCACTATACTTTGAAAAGAACCCCAATAATACAGCAAGAATTGGCGCTTCCAGTAAGGCGATTGCCAGGTATTGACGATTTGCTTTTTTTGTGGCAAAATCTCTTTTGATGAAGAGTTTTAGCTGTTTGAACCATTTAGGCGTTTCAAAATAAACTTCCGGGAATTTTTGTCTGATATTAGGATTCAGTTCCATAAAATCAACAACCCTTGGCTCGACTTTCTCTTTATATTTTTGATACCATTCTTCAGGTGATATTTTACGCTTACGTATACTCTTTCCAAATGGATCGACCATCCGGGTTTCTATTATACGAAGAGGTTGTTCTGTTTTAACGTTACCACAAGTGAGGCATTCACTTTCATTCGGATTAATATAGTTTGCCTCGTTTTTAAAGTAAGTAATAGCTTCCATCGGATTTCCAAAGAAAACTACCCGTCCTCCTTTGTCCATCACAATCATGCGATCGAACAGCTTGTAGATATCACTGGAAGGTTGATGAATATTGGCAAATACTAACTTTCCCTTTAAACATTGTCTTTTGAGCAGATAAAGTACCTTCTCGGAATCGGCAGACGAAAGACCTGATGTTGGTTCATCAACAAACAATATGGAGGGCTCGCGCATTAATTCAAGTGCGATGTTTAAACGCTTGCGTTGACCGCCACTTAATATTTTCTTTAACGGACTACCAACAACCAAATCCCGTGCTTCAATCAAATCAAAATCGTGCAGGGTTTGATCAATTTTTTTCTGAATCTCTTCTTCGCTCATATTGCCAAAGCAAAATCGAGCATTATATTTTAGGTTTTCATATACTGTAAGTTCTTCAAGCAGTAGATCATCCTGAGGAACATAGCCAATGGTTCCTTTTAGTATTTCTTTATTTTCGGGATCATGTAAATCATACCCGTTAATGATAATTTTTCCTTTGTGTGGTTTTAGTTTTCCATTTAATACATTGAGAAGGGTCGTTTTTCCAACTCCACTGCCTCCCAATATCCCAACCAAATCACCGGAACGTTCCTGAAAACTTAACGGATGTAGCCCGAAATTTCTACGGCTAAACCGGTATTCAACATTTTCAGCATTAAACACAATCTTTGGTTTTCCTTGTTCCTGGATAAACCGTGTCATGATGCTACTGTAGTAAATAGGAATTATTCGCGATGTTCTCAATATGCCACCAGGAGGGAAAACATACAACCTTTTTTGGGTTAAACGATGACCGTTAAGGTACATGTTTCGAGGCCCCCAATATTTAAAGAATATGGTGTTAATGCTGCTTACTCTTATCAATTCGAGTTCTACTTGCTGATTTTCCCGGTAAAGGTGTTTGATTCTATTATCGGAATATTCTTCATTCCCGTTTACGACAAATAAGTTGGCTTTTTCTTTCACATCCTGCAGGGTTTTCAGGAAGAATCGAGCAAGATCTTTATATTCTTTAGATTTTATTTTGAGTCCTTTTGCAACGATATCCACCGTTAGCAAATTGTTTTCATCAACCCCGTCTTCTTTATTGATAAAATTTAGGAGTTGAACCACAATCATGAATCGGGTACCTAAATCAAATTGATCAACAATCCCTTTGCAAATTTTCTTGATGTATGATTTGTTGATGAACTTTTTACCACTGCCTTCTTCTTCATACAATATTTCTTTGTTCTGAGTATGATAATATTGTA
Organism: Sunxiuqinia sp. A32; assembly: GCF_052690465.1. Taxonomy (NCBI): domain Bacteria; kingdom Pseudomonadati; phylum Bacteroidota; class Bacteroidia; order Marinilabiliales; family Prolixibacteraceae; genus Sunxiuqinia; species Sunxiuqinia sp. A32. The sequence continues at coordinate 75,322 of NZ_JBQYLI010000007.1, read as the reverse complement.
CAAAATCGTGGTAAAGTGTTTGATATTTTTCAACCAGTTCACGGTTAAAATTTTCCTGTAAGTACGAATTTACCAAATTGGACGCGTGTTCAGATGCTTGCTTGTCATCATAGTCGGTAACAATGGCAAACAGCTTTAGCAAATTTTCGATAATACCTTCGTACATAATGCAAGAATTAGAAAAAACGGGTTTTCACGTTCTTTCATAGAGCGTTAAAACCCGTTAGGTTAACTCATTTTCAAAACGTTACTTAACGTTCTTATCTCTTATCTGTGTAATCGTTTCAGTAAGTTTCTCGATTTGCTCTTTAGTCATTGAAGTTGTTCCTTCTTCTAATGCATAAATAGCATTGACCTTAGCAAGATCTTCATACGTTTCTTTCAACATTTCAGAATCTTTATATTCTTCCAACATTTCTCCCAATTTCAATAATGGCTCTTTTTGGAAAAGAATCGTTTCAATCAGTTTAGGATTTTGAAAGGTATTTTCTGAAATATGAGTTGTTAGATACAAAGCTTCGTAAACGGTTCCGGTAAGAACAAGATATGAAACTTCTGTACGTCCTTGCTTATTAAGGAAAGCATACGCATTTTGAAACATATCAGAAACAATCTGTACCAACTTTTCTTTGTTGTCCATGTTTGCTTCAATCTGATCTGGAAGATCTTCAGAAAATGCACCTGTTAAATCCAACTCACGAACTAATGTTTCACTTGCTTTGAAATAGTTCTGAATATCAGATTTCTGGTTATAAGTAGTTGCGTAGGCAAGATCTGCTGTATAGATTCCTAAGTTGATAGCTTTGCTCTTTTCAGTGAAATAAGTGCTGGCTTTGTCAGGATCGTTTGAAATCCCAACAATGTAGCTTGCTTCAATTTCATTCAGCATATTAGTAACCTCGAATGTTGAAGGTAGAGGATAGATATATTCTTTAACTTCCTTTTCGATTGTTTTCTCAGAAATCTGAGGACTTTCTTTTTTAGCACTTTTGCTATTGCAAGATGAAAAGCCGCTTATCAATAATCCGGATACAATTACCAGTGAAATGATTTTAAACGCTTTCGGTGTTTTCATTTTGTATTTTTTATAGTTAGATTTTTCTCTTTTTTAATTCGTCAAACTTGTATTTGGTGTTAATAGTCAGCGACTTTGCTTCCGAATACAGTTAAACATTGAATTTATGCTAAAATAATATAAAATTATTGGCAAATTGTAAAATTGCAATTGATTTTTTGCGAATGTTACGAATGTCTAAATAAATGCATAAATTGTTTTGTTTTACGATAGTTTTGAGCTAATCAACCGTATAAATTCCTCTCGCGTTGCAACCCGTTCAAAAGCTCCTGTAAAATCGGATGTTGTTGTAATGGAATGTTGTTTTTGAACACCCCTCATTTGCATGCAAAGGTGTTGAGCTTCAATAACAACCGCAACTCCTAATGGATTTAAGGTATCTTGAATGCATTCCTTTATTTGAGTTGTCAGTCTTTCCTGTACTTGCAATCTCCTTGCAAACGCATCAACAACCCTGGCAATTTTACTGAGTCCGGTTATGTATCCATTGGGAATATATCCAACGTGAGCTTTTCCGATAAACGGCAACATATGATGTTCACACATCGAGTATATCTCAATATCTTTTACAATTACCATTTGCTTATAATCTTCCTGAAACATTGCAGCGCGCAGCATATCTTCAGGATTTTGGTCGTAACCTTGAAGTAAAAACTGCATGGCTTTGGCTACTCGTATCGGAGTCTTCTCCAAACCTTCACGGGTATTATCTTCTCCCAATAGTGAAAGGATTTCCTTGTAATGGTCACTAATCTTTTGTGTCGATTCCTTGTCAAATCGTTCAATTCGTTGATATCCTCCCTCGTCGCCGTTAAAAGAATGTTCCATGGTATCTCCTAATATATTATCAAAAATAGCACTTCAACATATGATAATCGAATACTATTTGGTTTCCAAATTGATGAGGCTTGCTATTAATTTTCAAGCAAATTTAGGACTAAAAAGTAAATAACACGAATAAAACATGGTTTTTGAATCTGCGGACGTTGTGTAATACGTTGATCTGAAGTCGTAATTTTCTGGTTTTATTTTCATTTATTCATTTTAAGGAGGGGGTAATCATGATTTTAAGGGTAATAATATTACGCTTAGGTAAGTGATACAACTGGTTTAGTTTGAAATATGTTGAACGTTCGTTTGGTAGTTCTTTATGATATAGCTAGTTTTTTTACCTTTGCCACTTGAAAATACCTTTCAAAAGAATTTTGTGCGCTGAAAGTATTTCAAGAGTGAGTTTTAAGAATGATGTGTTTGTTTAAACTTCATTGTAAATTTTTCTTATAAAAAAGAGCTTTCATACAATAAATATGTAGGGTTTTTAGTTTTAGAAAATGAAACATTGAATGGTAAAGCAGTTTAAAATCTATTTCTATGATAGTTGTAACAGGAGCAGCCGGATTTATTGGTAGTTACATGGTGGGTAAGCTAAACAGGGAAGGATATCAAGATATAATATTGGTTGATAAATTCGATGATCCATTAAAAATTTCCAATTACATTTCTAAGACCTATACCAAAATTGTTGATCGTGATGTGTTTTTTGAATGGTTAAACGACAATCACCAACAAGTTCAATTTATCATTCACCTGGGCGCTCGCACTGATACTATCGGACAAGAACCTGAAATTTACCAGCAACTCAATTTTGATTATTCAAAACGCATTTGGAGAAGTTGTATCGAATATGGTTTACCTTTAATTTATGCTTCATCTGCTTCTACCTATGGAGATGGTACTTTGGGATTTCGTGACGACCATGAAAACATAGACCAATTAAAACCACTGAACCTATATGCACAATCAAAGCATGATTTTGATTGCTGGGCGCTGAATCAAGACGCGCAACCTTATTTTTGGGCCGGATTGAAATTTTTCAATGTATTTGGTCCAAACGAATATCATAAAGGAAGAATGGCCTCGGTTGTTTATCAGGCTTTTAACTATATAGGCGAACATGGTTGCATGGAACTTTTTAAATCCCACAACCCAAATGTCAGACATGGTCATCAATCGCGCGACTTTATTTATGTCGAAGATGTTGCAAATGTGATGATGCACTTTATGAGTAACCGCAAAAATTCTGGTATTTACAATGTAGGTACCGGAAAAGCACGTACTTTCCTTGACTTAACACGTGCTGTTTTTAAAGCAATGGATATTCAGGAAGATATTAGCTTTGTTGATACTCCTGCAGACATCAGGGGGAATTATCAATATTATACCTGTGCCGATATTTCTAAATTAAGAGCATCCGGATTTACTCAGCAATTTACAAGTCTGGAAGATTCTGTGAATGATTATATCCAATCATTCTTAACGGCTGAGTATTGTTACTAAGCCATTCGCTTTCTATTGGAATCACTGAATTTTAATATACCCTTTGGTAGAGGCTGACCGTAGCCAGCCTCCGCAAGGGTTCCTTCAATATTGAAGGATGGGTATTTCCCTGTTTTTTCCCAATTAATATTTTATTGAAAAGCCAGTTGTCCGAATTTTGCAAGCAATGCAATTTATTAGTTTGGAATAAATTTGAGGAAATTAAAACATGACGGGGGTGTTTTCTATGGTCAATTACCTATTTCTAAAAATAAACGCTATTTGTTATTGATACCTGCTTTTCTGTTCGGTATTAGCTATTTTTTGAACCTTTTCGGTTTTGCGTGTATACTATTGCAAAACGTTACGTCCATGAATTTTAATCAAAAGAACAATTTACTTGGCTGGTTAATTTTTGTTATAGCCGCAGCAGTATATATACTAACCTTAGAACCAACTTTAAGCCTTTGGGATTGCGGTGAGTTTTTAGTTTCAGCCTATCGTTTAGAAATTAGTCATGCTCCTGGAGCGCCATTGTTTATGCTGCTAGGACGGGTGTTTTCATTATTAAGTTTCGATAATGCGGAGAAGGCTGCAATGATGGTAAACCTTGTTTCAGCGTTGGCAAGTGCCGCTACGGTGATGTTTTTATATTGGACGCTTGTTTGGCTTTTACAAAAGATTGAGAAAAATAAAACGAACAGTGTATTCATTAGCTCTTCAATAGGAGCACTTGCATTTGCTTTTACTGATTCATTTTGGTTTTCAGCAGTGGAAGCCGAAGTTTATGCGCTTTCCATGCTTTTTATGGCGGTAATTCTTTGGGCAGCTACACGATGGGAAAAGGAGGCAGATCATTCCTCTTCAGGCAGATGGCTGCTGTTAATCTTCTTTTTTACAGGCCTTTCAATTGGAGTTCACTTATTGAATTTGCTGGTGTTGCCAACGGTGGCATTAATTATATATTTCAGAAAAAGCTCGTTTAAACTTAAGTCTTTCCTTATTGTATTACTTGGTTCCGGGGCATTAATTCTATTTCTGATGAAGATTTTTATTCCAGGAGTTTTCTCATTAGCCGGACCACTGGAATTATTTGCTGTTAATCAATTAGGAATGCCCGTTAATTCCGGATTTTATGTTTATCTCGTATTGTTGATTGCTCTACTTGTTGGTCTCTTGTATTATACTCATCAGCGTAAAAACCAGCTCCTAAATTTGATTGTACTTTGTTGCGTTTTCTTGATGCTTGGTTACACTTCCTACATGACCAGTTTTATTCGATCAGCCGCAAATCCACCGGTGGATCAGGGGAATCCTGAAACCACATTTGGACTAATTGATTACTTGAATCGTGAAAGTTACGGAAGCCGACCTATTTTATATGGTGAGAATTATGGCTCCATTGTTCGGTCGTATCGTAATCGGAATACCTATGAGTTTGATGGCGAAAAGTATTTTCAGGTCAAGCTTAATCCAAAAGTGTTTTATGATGATAATACAACATGCTTTTTCCCCAGATTACACAGCAAGGAAGGTGAGCATCTAAAAGCCTACAGAAATTGGGTTAGCATGAAAGGCAAGAAAGTTCGGGCTCATGATGGAAAGGGAGAAACGGTTGAAACAACCATTCCAACATTTACAGAAAACTTCATGTTTTTCATCCGGTATCAACTAGGGCATATGTATCTGCGCTATTTTATGTGGAATTTTTCTGGAAGACAGGATGATATTCAGGGATATGGAGATCCCTTAAAGGGCAATTGGCAATCGGGAATTTCTTTTATCGATGAAATGCGGCTGGGATCTCAGACGGAACTACCATCGGCTATGTCAGAAAATCGTGCAAGAAACAGCTATTACTTTCTACCTTTTATTTTAGGAATCATTGGACTGTTTTATCATTATCAAAAAAAGAAAAATACATTTATAACACTTTTGTTACTCTTTGGATTGATGAGTGTGGGACTGATGGTTTATCTCAACGAAATCCCAATAACGCCAAGAGAGCGCGATTACGTTTTTGTAGGATCATTCTATATATTTTGTATTTGGATTGGTATCGGTGTTTTTGCATTGATAGCGTTTCTTTCAAAATACATGCCAGGCAAAACTGCACTTTTTATAGCAGGAGTAGTTGGATTTATTGCTGGCCCCGGGATTTTAATTTCACAAAATTACGATGATCATGATCGTTCAGGTCGCTATACTGCGCGAGATTTGGCCCGAAATTACCTCGAATGTTGCGAACCAAATGCTATTCTTTTTACTCATGCCGATAATGATACCTATCCTTTGTGGTACTGTCAGGAAGTTGAAGGAATAAGGCGCGATGTACGAATTATTGTAATGCCGTACTTAAATGCAGGTTGGTATTTGGGACAATTAAGGAGGCAGATTCATGATAATCCGGGAGTGAAATTTTCGATTCCGTACGATAAATATCATTCTGGAGAATTGGATTATTTGCCCGTTGTTCCCAGAATAAAAACAGAACAGGAAATTCAGAAAGTACTAAGTTTTGTAGCCAGCGATTCCTCACAGGCTAAGGTAAGCACGCAGTCTGGCGAGAAACTAAGTTTTATTCCAGTTGATAAGATTTCATTGTCAGTTGACGATAAGACTGTTCCAATAACGATCAAGAAAGACTATTTGATTAGAAGTGATTTAGCATTTTGGGATATAATTGCGACAAATATCAATAACAGGCCAATATATTTTACTTCGTTTGCTGATCCACGTCAGTATGGTCTGGAAAATTATCTTCGTTATGATGGATTGGTTTATAAATTGATTTCAGAGGAAACCGAAGGCAGTTCGCTTTTGGAGATGGGGAAGGTGGACACTGATATTCTATATGAAAACTTAATGGTGAAATGTACCTGGGAAAATCAGAAAGATAGTACCGTATATTTTGATTGGCACCATCGACGGATGTTTGCAGTTACCCAAATGCGCGGAGCATTTTATCGTTTGGCTGATGGCCTGATTCAGGAGGGGAAAGTAGACCAGGCAAAAGAAGTAATTGGAGAGATCCGGGAAATATTGCCTTTTGATTTATGGAACGTCGATTACCAATCCATTTTATTAGCCGAGCTTTATTTTAAGATTGGTGATCTTGAGGATGGAAATGTTTTCTCAAAAGAAATAAAAACCCGCTTGGAAGAATGGATCGATTACCTGGGAGATTTTGAAGGAGTAAAAGCAAAAGCAGTCAATCAGGATTTGCAAATGAAATTGTACTTATATCAGTCGCTGAAAGAATTGATGATAAAGTATGATCAGGAAATTGGAAATGCAATGAATCAAAAGTTTATCGAATATCTTCAACTTTTACAAAGCTAATTTTGCTATAATAAAATGCTATCCGTTGGACTTTTAGAATCCAACATGAATACAGCGGAGTCTATTTGTAAACTTTGCGTAACTCTTGTAGAGTCCAGTTGAATAGGTGATCCGGAGTTTATATCTACGTTCGGGTTGAACAAAAAGAAAGCAACAAAAACAGCAGCAAGAGTTGTTTTTAAAGCCAGCCCATTCCACGAGAACAGCCATGCTGCAAATCCTGCAAACGAATTTTGCTTCACGTGATAAGTTGCCGATTTCAATAAAAAAGCCTGATTCAGTCTGTGATGAATTCCCGGATCAGGTGTTCCTACTTGATCGTTGGCTAATAATTTTTTTAATAATTGATCTTTCATTGCGTTCTATTTAAAGTTCAATTTCATCTTTCAAATGACTAAACCGGGATTCCAAAAACTTTCGCGTATAATGCATCCTCGATTTAACGGTTCCTAGCGGCAGCTCCAACATTTCAGAAATTTCTTTGATAGAAAATCCTTCTCTGTAAAACAGCAGAAATGCCGAGCGTTGTTCTGTTTTTAGTTCATTAAGACTTTCAAAAATCTGTTCCAGTAATTTTTCACGATTCACTGCGCTCAACTCGTGCGCTTCTTCAGAGCCTACAGGAATCTCCATTTGTGCTTGTTTTCGAACTTCTTGCCGTCGATATTCATTTTTACACATGTTGTGGGCAACTGAAAAAATCCAGGTGGAGAAACAATAGGATTGATTAAACCGTTCAGGCTTTTCAATAATTTTTAGAAAAAGCTCCTGTAAAAAGTCGTTCGCAAGCTCCGATGAGTTGCCAAGCATCCTGAAGAAATAATAATATAATCGTTCCTGATACCGATTATACAGTTCATTAAATGCTTCCTGATTGCCGCAGGTAATTTGCTGCATCAGGATTTCATCGGTCAATTTTTTACGTGTCCTTCCGAACATTCTTCTTGGGTTGCTTCAGAATTATAAATATTAATCCAATATACGAGACTATTGTAATTAAAGGTGCAAGTGTTATTCGCCTGAAACTAAAAATTTCTTCATTAAATTGATCTTCCGGCCCTGGTTTTGGGCCACTCATCAATATGAATGATAAAGTTAGTAAAATCATCGCTAGAATGAGCCAGGTATATTTCGTTCTATTGAATAACATTTTTTTAAACCAGTACACCTGAAATGATAAAGGTTCAAAAAATATCGAAAATTATTAATTCAATTTCAAAAGTTTGGCTTAATAACTTATTTCAAGTGATATAAATCGTTATTTAGACAAAAAAGAGCATCTGAATTTATATTAGAAAATTATCTTTACAGCCGCTTGTGCTTAATAAGATAAATTTAGGATATGAATATTTGGGTTTACCTGCTATTTACATTTTTCATCCCAGTACCAACAGTCATTTTTTTCTTGTGGTATTTCTTGAAAGATTCGCTTCTTTTCAAATTTGGAATGATATTAATTGTAGAAATTACTGTACTTTTTAATTTTGGTTTTATTGCCGGAAAATACGGAATGATGCAGCTCGCATGGATTGTCCCTCTTGGACTTCTGATGGTCATTGTTTCTTTTGCAATGATAAAAAGGTTAATAAAAGATCCGCTGGATTCCATGACGAACAGTATTATGGAGTTGGCTGATGGAAATTTAAATCTTAAGTACAAAAAGGACTACAGTTCCAGAAAAGATGAAATTGGCAAATTAGCAATGTCTGCATTGATGATGGTTCACAATTTGAAGAATATTGTGGATGAAATTATAAAAACAGCACTTTATATTGCTTCTGCTTCAGAGCAGTTAAGTGCCAATTCACAGCAGCTGGCAACGGCAACCAGCGAACAATCAGCCACAACCGATAAGTTAACTGAGGATATGATAAGGATTAGCAATAATCTTCATAGAAGTGTTAGTAACTCCAGTGAGACTGAGAATAAAAGCAAGCAGGTTCAGAATAATTTAACTGTATTGTCGCAAAAGGCTGAGAATAGCACCGAGTCAATCAAACGAATTAATGACAAAATAAATATTGTGAATGATGTTGCATTTCAAACAAATTTGATTGCACTGAATGCAGCAGTTGAGGCGGCAAGGGTAGGAGAGGCCGGACGTGGTTTTGCTGTTGTCGCCGGTGAAGTTCACAAGTTGGCTGAAAAAAGTAAGATTGCAGCTGATGAGATTAATGATATTTCGAAGAAAAGTGTTGACAGCTCGAACGAAACTTCCACCTTGCTGCAACAATCAATTCCACCGATTTTAGAGACTATCCAGTTGATGCAGGAAGTTTTAAAAGCTGCTAAAGATCAGGATCATTCTCTTGAATCTGCAAAAGAGGCAATTCGTGGATTGGATATAGTTACGCATCAAAATGCAGCGTCATCTGAAGAATTAGCCGCCAGCGCAGAACAACTGGCAGAACAGGCTGAAATGTTAAAGGAGCTGGTCGCATTTTTTGAGGCAGGAAGTTCCAGATCAAATAATAAGATTGCTCAAAAAAAGCTGGGGACGAAATAACTGATCATCCCCAAATCTTTTTAGAATTTCATTACCAGCCCGATTCCATTGCCATTGGCTGCCAGGTTAATTTCAGTTCTGTTGAAAAATGAACTGGATTTTAATTCGCCATTAAAAGTATTCACAGCACTCTTTGCCTGACGGTTAAATTTTTGGGTTATTGGTATTGAAACTACAATTAGACCAACACCAATTCCGGCCATTGTCCAATTCATGTCGTCACCAGCAAGCGCTCCCCCAATTGGCCATCCCAGCATAAATCCACCAGCTCCACCAACAATAGTAGCAAAGGTAAATGTTCCTCTTGCAGCTTTTATTTCTTGGTAAGCCTGCTCATTTGGTTCCATGGCTTTAACCAGCTTCGACATGGTTAATCGTTGATCGTTTTGATAAAATAAATATCCGCCAAATACTTTTTTCATGACGATTGGATTTGTGGGTGTCTGGCTAAAAACAGCACCACTAACAGCAATCAGCAAAAATGCTAAAATAGTAAGTCTTTTCATTTTGTTTGATTTAAGGGTGAAACTTCAGTGACCTTTTGATTTTTAATCGAAACCGAAATTAATCAAATTCACAATTGGAGATATCTTTTTAGGGGAATATTTTTTTGAATAAATAAAGACTTCTGAAAGTGTAAGATTTTGATGGTGAAGAAGAACAAGAAAAAAATGATTAATTCATGCTATTTAATATTGTTATTTGATTTTTGTTTTACCCCTCCAAACCTCTCCGTCAGATGACGGACGGCTTTGAAGTCCCCTTCAGGGGATTTAGGGGTTTTCGGAGTTGGATAATAGAAATTGCCAGAAATAGCTGAATGTAATTCAATAAGGTTTGATATTAAAGTATATTACCAGGCTACTAAGGTTCAGAAAATAGATAAGGTTTTTCTTTTTAAACTGGACTTAAACCTTATTTTGTTCCATGTATAAAATCACACCAGCAGTGTGAAATATTTGTAGCCCGGGGTAAGCGACTTAGGAGCGCAACCCCGGGATTGAATGAGTAATCTGTTTCAGGCGCACGTGTTAGGTATATAAAAGAACAAATACTGGCATGCGCCGCAGGAGCATTTCTAATTTGTCTCCACCAGAAATTTGAAGTGATGATTCTTTTAGCATGCAGAAAGCTTATTTCTCTGCTTGTGATTGATCTAAATTTTCAGCCAGGTTTACCAATAGAACAAATTCACTTCGATAACCATCTTCGTCGTTTGCCTTTGCATGTTTTGCTAAATCTGTTAGCCGCTCGTAGGTAAGGGTTCCTTTGTATTCCGAATCTCTCAATAACATTCCAAAGCCTGCAACTGCTGAGGCGAATCTAATATTATCCGAACTGTCCTGTAAAGGCGTAATCTCTGATGAAACGACCTGTTCAAAAGGAATACTTTTATTTCCGTCCGGTAACTTATAGCGGGTTTTAACTGTAACAAGTTCATTCGTGAGTTTTGGCTTTGCTTCTTTTTTCCTTTGCTGATATTTTAACTCATCTATTTCAGGGATCTGTTCCTCTGATTTGGAAGGAATGATTTCGTAAAGAGCAGTAACGGTATGCCCCATGCCCATTTCTCCTGCATCTTTTTTATCGTTCTTAAAATCTTCATCATTCAGCAATCGGTTTTCATATCCAATTAATCGATATGCTTTTACATGATAAGGGTTAAATTCCAATTGCAGCTTCACATCTTTTGCAACGGTAAATAAGGTGCCCCCAAATTCTTGAATGAACACTTTTCGTGCTTCCTGCAGATTGTCAATATAGGCGTAATTCCCATTGCCTTTATCGGCAATTGTTTCCATTTTATCGTCTTTGTAATTTCCGGTGCCAAATCCCAAAACGGTCATAAACACACCAGACTCCCTTTCTTTTTCAACCAAGCGTTCCATTTCTGAAGTGCTCGAAACACCCAAATTAAAATCGCCATCGGTAGCCAGAATAATTCGGTTATTACCATCTTCTATAAAATTTTCCCTGGCGATTTTGTAAGCCAGTTGCAAGCCGGCACCACCTGCAGTCGAACCACCAGCTTCCAGTTGTTGAATCGCATGTTCTATTTTTTGTTTTTCATTACCTGGAGTTGACGATAGAGCTGTACCTGCAGCCCCTGCATACACTACAATTGCTACCCGGTCGGTTGGCCGAAGTTCATTAAGTAACATTCTCATTGCCGACTTTACCAACGGCAGTTTGTTAGGCGCTTGCATAGATCCCGAAACATCCAGCAGAAATACCAAATTCGAAGGTGGAAGCATGCTTTTATCGATCTTCTTTGCTTGCAAGCCAACCATTAAAAGCTGGTGATCACTATTCCACGGGCAGTTTGTCAATTCGGTATTAATGGAGTAGGGAGTTCCATTTTTAGGTTGTTGATAGTCGTAATTAAAATAGTTGATCATCTCCTCAATCCGAACGGCATCCATAGGAGGCATTTGTCCGAGGTTTAAAAACCGACGAACATTCGAGTAGGAAGCCTGATCCACATCAATAGAAAAGGTGGATAGCGGATGATTGAAAACATCTTTGTATCCATTTTCATGAATGCTGCTGTAATTCTCTGTATTGAATTCCGGTTGGCGGGCAATGAAAGACCTTTTCATTGCTGGTGGCGTGGAAATCGCTGCATCCATTGCGGCTTTTTGAGTACCATATGCAATCACCACACATTCCTCAAGACCCAATTTAAAAGCTTTTAAGACAACATCCACTTTATCTTTAGAGCCAATTTTTACTTTTTTCGTATCCATCCCAACAAACGAGAAAACCAGTGCTTTGTCTTCTGGTTGAACACTGATTTTGTAGAATCCATGAATATCGGTAACTGTTCCTCTGCTTGTGTTTTCAACCAAAACAGTAACTCCCGGTATTACATTTCCAGTTTCATCTTTTACCGTTCCGGAAATTTCTCTGGAAGAAGCTAAGCTTGTAAATCCAATGATTACGGCTAAAATCAAGATTAATTTTTTCATGACATTTATTTTTTAGAATTTGTTTTTCAGTAACAGGATGCAGGGCAAAGTCAAATTCCATAAAAAATTTGCATAATAATTCTTTTTTCTATTTTTAGCTTGAATTCGAAAACCATGCAACTCATACCTTTTCGCAAAAAGAAAGCAGAACAATCCGATGAAAATTTACTGGCAGATTTCATCGAGAACAGGGATATGGATAGCCTCGGGGAGTTGTATGGGCGCTACATGCACCTGGTTTATGGGGTTTGTCTGAAATACTTCAAGGACCGTGAACGATCGAAAGATGCTTTCATCCAATTGTTCGAAAAACTGGTTGTTGAAATTGATAAACACGAAATCCGTAATTTTAAAAGTTGGTTGTTCGTGGTTACCAGGAATCATTGTTTAATGGAACTTCGTAAATCCAAGCAGGGAAAGATAGTGGTGTTGGGTGACGAAAATGAACTAGTCGGATTTATGGAAAATGAAGTGGAATTGCATCCTATTGACAAGGAACCGGACGAACGTAACGAGGACGCATTGAAAGATTGCATCGAACGATTGAAAAAGGAACAGAAAGATTGTATTCGTTCGTTTTATTTTGAAAACAAAAGTTATCGCGAAATCTGTTCTGAATTAAATATGGAAGAGAAGAAGGTGAAAAGTTTCATTCAGAATGGGAAACGAAATTTGAAGATTTGCCTGGAAAGCAAAAAATGAAAGGAGATAAAAAACATATCAGTAGCGAAGATTTTCAGCGGTATTTGAATAACCAGATGACCGATGCGGAAAGAAACGCTTTTGAGCGGATGCTACAGAAATATCCGTTTGAAGCGGAAGCTCTGGAAGGTCTTCAGCAAATTTCGCCAATGGATTTAAGCAATGATTTAAAAGATATTTCCGAAAAGATTGCTCCGAAAAAACGAAGGAATAGCGGCTGGTATCGGGCAGCAGCAATTCTGCTTTTGCTCATTACTGTGGGAGTTTCCTGGTTTGTATTGAATGAACAACCACCGGTTCAGGAGCTGGCCGAGAGTAAGAAAATTGAAAAGACTGAAGTGCAAATTCCACCTTCGCAGGCTGAACCCCAACTTCCTGAGCCCCGGAAGGGCGTTGGAGAGAAAGATGCCGCTGCAAGTCATGAGATGGCTGAAGAATCGGTTGAGAAGAAAATCGTTAAAACGCAAATTCTAAAGTCTGCCCCTGTTCCCAAAGCGGAGGAAGATGCACAAGCAATTCAGTTGATGATTGCTGAAGAAAAAACGGTTGAAATGCAGGAAGACAAAGCAGAAACGACAACTGCTCTAAAAGCAAACTTTGCAGCCGAAAATGACAGCCAACCAATAGCCCAGCGAGCTGCCACATTGCGCAAAACTCCGGAGTCAGCAGTTACTGAGGCTAAACTGACCGCTAATAAACCGCAAATGGCAAAGGGGAATGCAAAGGTGGTTACGGGGAAAGTTATTTCATTGGACGATAGTTTACCACTTCCGGGTGTGACCATTGTTGAAAAGGCCACATCAAATGGAACCGTTTCGGACATAGATGGAAATTTTACCCTCCAGTTGGCGAATGAGAGTGACAGTGTGCTGGTCGCCAGCTTTGTTGGAATGGATGAAAAGGAATTTAATCCATCTGACGACTCCAACCTGGTTATTGGTCTTGAGCCCTCTCAGCTCGCCTTGGATGAAGTGGTTGCCGTTGGTTACGGTGTGCAGAAGAGAAGCACGGTCGCCGACTCTGCCGAAAGGGGAGATAATGATAGAGACGCAATGCCCAAAATAGGATGGAAAAACTATCAAGCTTATTTAGACAGTGCCTGTTCAAATCCTGAAATTGGATTGCCTGACAGTAAAGTGGTGGTGAAACTGTCATTTATTGTCAATGAAAATGGAGAAGCCGAACAGTTTGAGATTCTCCGAACTACAGATGAGGCTTATAATCAGGAAGCTATTCAGATTATTCAATCCGGAGCAAACTGGTTACCAAAAATTAAGAGCTCAACGACTACTTTGGAAAAAATTAGTTTAAGATTGGTGTTTAAACCCCGGGATTGATGCAAATGATTGAAGGACTGAATTGCTGATTGATTGCTGATTGATTGATTGATTGCTGATTGATTGATTGATTGATTGATTGATTGATTGATTGATTGATTGATTGATTGATTGATTGATTGCGGTCTCCGTTTTCCTGTCTCCTTTCTCCCTTTCTCCATCGCACATCCAGCGCCCAGTGCCCAGAGCTCATCTTCCATAAATGACAACAAATGACCCAATGACAATGATTGACAGTCTCCTGTCTCCCTTCTCCGTTCTCCTTGTTCCCGATCTAGGCAATAACCCCGGAGCCAATTAGCTCGTCGCCATCATACCAGGCTGCAAACTGTCCGGAAGTGATACCCCGTTGCCAACCGCTACCCCTCGTTTGTCATTTATAACAACCATAAAACTTTTAGTATTAGAAAGTATATGGTCACGACCTGTCGTGACCATGCGTTCGTAGCTTCGATTGGTTGTTCAAAATCCAGTATCGAGCATCCAGCAACTCGTAATTCACAACTCACGACTTTTCTATATTCTGTCGTTGCCAAATGGTATTTTGTCGCCACCGAGAACCTCTGAGGCGTCGCCGAACGCCTTTTTTATGTTGCTTAACTATATTTTGTCGGTTCCCAACGCCAGTTCGTTGTCGCCGGGTGCCTTTCTCTCCCAGCCGAATGGCATTTTTGTGTTGCTTAACAGTATTTGGTCGAATCCCAATGCCTTTAAGGCGAAGCCGAGGGGTATTTTGTTGGTGCCGGGCGTTATTTTGTCCTATCTGAGAGAATTTAGTGAATGGTATTGACTTTTTGTTTATTAATCAATAAATTAGTTGCTCGTTTTCACCCTAAATAGAATAAAAACAAATGTTTAATCTTTAAAAACCACTCCTCATGGGAAAAAAATTAGCAGAAATTTTAGAAGACTGCCGTGTTACTGTTCAAAATGCACAGGCAGATAACGACATTAAACTGGCGTTGGCACCATTTGGCTACACCGATGAAGAATTGCAAGGCGGTGAAACATTGTACCAGGACACACTGGCCCTTTTTGCAGCTCAAAGTAAAGAACAGCAGGATGTTCGTGAAATAAACGACAGTTTCTTTGAATTAAGGGAACAGGCCGAAAATGAATACACCCGTATTTGCAAGCTTGCCAGGGTAGCATTTCGGCAAAATACAGCCTTGCAAGACCTGATTCCTTCGGTATTGACTTATACTCCTTTCGACGATTGGAAGCTTTCGGCCTATAAAATGTACGACAACCTGAAAAAGAACAATAAAGCTACTGCATTGCTAACGAGGTATGGCGTAACCGAAGAAGTTTTGCAGGCCTGCATGGATGAATTGGATGCCTTGGAGCAATTGAAAAGCCAGCGTAGCATTGAAGAAGGGGAGGCCCAGCAGGCAACACAAGACAGAAATGCCAAAATGGAAGAATTAAAAGATTATTGCCGTGACTTAATAGCTATTTCAAAAATCGCTTTATCAGATAAACCACAATTACTCGAAAAATTAGGAGTTCTTGTGAGGGCATAAGTAGTCATCAATGTTTCATTGATTTTTCGCGATCGTGCTAGCGATCGTTTGCGGATGGTATTCAGGGGTGGACGCCATCCGCTTTTTTTTGTGTCAGGAGCTCGTGTTTTTCAATATTTAATATGGTGTTACTTAATGACGGAGATTCCGAAACAAGTTCGGAATGACGTTGTCAAATGAGGTGAAATGATTACGATTGATTGATTGATTGATTGATTGATTGATTGATTGATTTCTCCGTTTTCCCGTCTCCTTTCTCCCTTTTCCTTGTTCCGATCTAGGCAATGACTCCCGATCCAATTAACTCGTCGCCATCGTACCAGGCAGCAAATTGACCGGAAGTGATGCCCCGTTGCTCATCATCAAACAGCATGTAGATACCTTCTTCGTATTGGTAAAGGGTGGCTTTTTCCAATGGCTGGCGGTAACGAATACGTACATCGTATTTTCGAATCTCACCAACTTCCATTTTAAGGTCTGTACGAATCCAATGCGTTTCTTCTTTCGAGATAAACAGTCCGGGACGGTACAAGCCAGGATGCTCAGCCCCTTCGCCAACGTAAATAATGTTGCGCTTTACGTCGGTGCCTATTACAAATAAAGGCTCTTGAAATCCACCAATGTTAAGGCCTTTCCGCTGGCCTACCGTGTAGTAATGTGCACCCCGATGCTCGCCAATCACTTTCCCATTCCATGGCTTGTAGGGATAGGCAAAGCAAAGTTTCTTGAAATTGTCTGGAGTTTGATCAACCTGCTTTTTCTTTTCCATGAAACCGGCCGGTACCTCAATTACATTACCGGTCTTTGCTTCCAGTTGCTGTTGTAGGAACGTTGGCAAATCAACTTTTCCAACAAAGCAAATCCCCTGCGAATCTTTGCGAGTGGCAGTTGGTAGTTCTTGTTCGGCTGCAATCTTGCGTACTTCAGGTTTATCCAAATGCCCAATAGGGAAAAGTGATTTGCTTAACTGATCCTGGTTGAGCTGGCACAAAAAATAACTCTGATCTTTATTATTGTCGACTCCGGCCAACAATTGATGAATTGTTTTTCCGTCTTTTTCAATTTCGCTTTTTCTGCAATAATGCCCGGTTGCCACATAATCGGCACCAAATTTTATGCATTCATCAAGGAAAATATCGAATTTGATTTCGCGGTTACACAGCACATCCGGGTTTGGAGTGCGTCCTTTGCTGTATTCATCAAACATATAATCGACCACCCGCTTTTTGTAGTCTTTGCTTAGGTCAACAATATGAAATGGCATATCCAGTTTTTTGGCAACCATCTCAGCAATTAACGCATCGTCTTCCCAGGTGCATTGTCCGGTAAGCGTTCCGGTGCGGTCGTGCCAGTTAATCATGAACAAAGCAGTTACATCATACCCTTGTTCCTTAAGCAAGTATGCTGCAACACTCGAATCAACTCCACCAGATAAACCTATAACTACTTTCTTCATTTTTTTAATTCCAAATTCGAACCATCAATCCTTCAGTCCATCAATTAATCAGTCCTTCAATCTTCCCAGCGACAAAAGTAGAATGAAAAATGGAATTAGGCAATTCTCAGTCTGAATGTGAAGATTTCAAAAACTGATAAATGATATCTTCCAGCCACTATAAAAAACTTATATTTGAACACTTTTAGAAACTGGCCTCCTATTGGCGACCAAAAAATTGACGTGGAGTGAAAGGTTTTGATGACAAATTTTTGGCAGATGAAAGTGATGTAATCCAAACACATGTTCAGGGAATAACAAAAAAGGAGTACATAAAAAGTAATGTAAAGTCTCAATTGGCAATTTTTGGGGATGAATCCTCATCCATAGAATTGCATGCGATCATTCATCCTTCGGGAAATTTGAACGATGTTGAT
This sequence comes from Sunxiuqinia sp. A32, assembly GCF_052690465.1. NCBI lineage: Bacteria > Pseudomonadati > Bacteroidota > Bacteroidia > Marinilabiliales > Prolixibacteraceae > Sunxiuqinia > Sunxiuqinia sp. A32. The sequence goes on along the minus strand of NZ_JBQYLI010000007.1, from coordinate 57,680 downwards.
TCCTGGACTACCATAATTCAAGAGCTTGAAGAACTGGAGTATAAAAATGGATTCAATAAGGGCTGCAGGTTATTTTTGCGATTGCTTTTAAGCGATACAGAAAGGCAGCTACCAATTTTGAGAACAAACTTTCCTGAGTATTTTGGCGAAGAAAAACGAGATTTTATTTCCGTGATAGAACAGAAACCATTGTCTGACGCAAGAATGGTTTTATGGGTTTACGATGTAAAAGGAAATCAGTCGGTTGAGCAAAATAGTTTTGGCAAAGTTTTTCAATCAAACGGATTGAAGCACATATGGATTGCCAACATGCTGGGTGAGGAGAACCAAAATGTTTGTGAGCAAACAGAAACAATTTTCAATAATTATATAGGCTATTTAAAGCAAGCTGATTCAGATATTTATAATCATGCAATACGAACCTGGCTGTTTGTTGATGATATTGACAATAACTACACAGATGTGGTGATTGGAAGAAAAGGAATATTTGAAGAACAGGGGCTTACTGAGCAAACTCACTATATTGCTTCAACAGGTATTGCTGGCAAACATGAAAATTCAGATTTGAAAGTTACGATGGATGCCTATTCAGTTTCAGGAATTTTTCCCGAACAAATCCGATTTTTGCTTGCTTCTGATAATATGTGTCCTACTCATCGTTATGGTGTTACTTTTGAGCGGGGAACCGAAGTTATATACGGGGATAGGAAACACGTGTATATTTCGGGCACAGCCAGTATTAATACCCAAGGTGAAGTTATTTTTCTCGATGATGTTGAAAAGCAAACTTATCGCGTATTTGAAAATATCAATGCTTTATTAACAGAAGCCAAGTGCAGTGTAGCCGATTTATCAATGTTGCTTGTGTACCTGCGAAATCAATCTGATTATGAAAAGGTTGATCGGTTGGTGCAGAAGCTTTATCCTGAAATTCCCTACGTAATTTTGCATGCTCCGGTTTGTAGGCCTACCTGGTTGGTCGAAATTGAAGGAATTGCAATCAAAAAGGTGGAGACGGATTTCCCTTGTTTTTAGTTTTTAAGCTTTTTCTCCATTTGTTTGTTTATATAAATAGCCGAAAAATCCTACCTGAAAATTTAAGAAAACAAGTCTTTAACACTTATTAATAGAGGTGTTTTTGGGCAACGGTTCATATTGTTATATCTTTAAGCGTTAAATTTATTAAGGAGAAAGATGATGGATAAAATTAAAAAAATTAGGCAGGGCTTAATTCTATTAATAATTATGGTGGCATCAGTTACTACGGTGTTTGCACAAGATGTAACTGAAAATACCATGAAGTTTGGCAGGCTACTCCGCCTCATTGATAGTTATTATGTTGATACTACGAATATTGAGTCACTAACCGAAAAGGCAATTGTTGAAGTTTTAACACAATTGGACCCGCACTCAGTTTATATTTCGAAAGAGGAAGTTGAAAAGATGAATGAACCTTTGAAGGGTAGCTTTGAAGGGATTGGAATCTCTTTCAATATTTTTAAGGATACCTTGATGGTGGTGACAACAATCCCTGGCGGACCTTCGGAGAAAGTTGGTTTGCGGGCAGGAGACCGGATCATGAACGTGGATGGAAAAGATATTGCCGGTATTGGTTTAAAAAACAGTGATGTTTTTGATATGCTTCGGGGCGATAAGGGAACCGAAGTGAACTTGAAAATTAAGCGGAAAAGCGATGCCGATCTATTGGATTTTCTGATTATTCGGGATAAAATTCCAATTAACAGCCTGGATGCGTCATATATGTTGAATGATGAAACCGGATACATTAAGCTGAACCGCTTTTCAGCCACTACAACTGATGAATTCTTTGAGGCAATCAAGGAACTAAAGCAAAATAATCTTCAAAATTTAGTTTTGGATTTGCGCGGAAATGGTGGCGGTTATTTAAAAGCAGCGATTGAATTGGCCGACCAGTTTTTAGGTGCTTATAAAATGGTCGTTTATACTGAAGGCGAGAATAGCAACCGAAAAGATTATCGAGCATCTGCTTTAGGTGAATTTGAACAAGGTAAGTTGGTCGTTTTAATTGACGAGGGATCTGCTTCGGCCAGTGAAATTGTTTCAGGAGCTATTCAGGATTGGGATAGGGGAGTAGTAATCGGAAGAAGGTCTTTTGGAAAAGGACTGGTGCAACAACCCTATTTTTTAAATGACGGCTCAATGGTGCGTCTTACCACAGCTCATTACTATACTCCAAGCGGACGATGTATTCAGAAAGCTTATGAAGATGGAGTTGAAGAATACCGGAAAGATTACATGAACCGTTTTGAAACCGGAGAGTTGTTCTCTGAAGATAGCGTTCATTTTGATAAGGACCAGGTTTTTGAAACGCTTAAAAACGGACGTACAGTTTATGGAGGTGGTGGTGTGATGCCGGATATTTTTGTTCCTATGGACACTTCATCTCATTATAAATACTACAACCAACTGCTTCGAAAAAATATAGTTTATACCGTTGTTCTGGATTATTTGGATATGAATAGAGATGAGCTGACAAAAAAGTACGCTGATTATTCAAGTTTTAGTGAAAAGTTTAAGGTTGATGATTCTCTTATTGATAAGATGGTTGCGGAAGGTGAAAAAGAGGAAATTGAGAAGGACGAGGAAAGTTTGGAATTTGCACGTTCAAATATTATTAGGCAGGTCAAGGCGCTTATTGCCCGTGATTTGTTCGGACCAGGGTTTTATTATGAGGTTGTAAATGATGATTCGGATGTAATTAAAGAAGCACTTTTAGTTTTAAAAGATCAGAGTGCTTATGAAAAACTCCTTGTTGAAAAATAGCAAATGCCTGAACAATATTTGAGCTGGATAGCTGAAAACTACATTGAGCTTGCAGGGACTGTCCTTGGGCTCGTTTATATATTTCTCTCAATTCGTCAAAGTATTTACACATGGCCAGTCGGACTACTCACATCGGCTTTGTATGTGTATGTATTTTTAAGTGCGAAGTTTTATGCCGACATGCTATTGCAAGTATATTATGTCGGTATTAGTATTTATGGCTGGTATCACTGGCTAAAAGGCAGTTACGCGCAGAACAGCGAGCAAATTCCGGTTGGTAAAATGCCAAAAAAATATTATTTGCCAGTTGGAATCGTTAGTATTTTATTGGTATTGCTTTTTATCTTCGGATTGAAAAATTACACAGATTCACCAGTTCCGGTAGGAGATTCAATTACAACCGCTTTTAGTATCGTTGCTACCTGGATGTTGGCTCGCAAATATCTTGAGCATTGGGTGATCTGGATTTTTGTAGATTTTATGTCTACCGTGTTATATGCCTGGAAAGAACTTTGGCCAACGGTATTCCTTTTTGTAGTGTACACGATCATGGCAGTGCTTGGTTATTTCAGTTGGAAAAGAGATTGGAGAAACGCAAATGAGTCATGAAATTAGAATAGCAGTTACTGGACCTGAATCAACAGCGAAGAGTACCTTGTCAAAGCAGTTGGCTGATCATTTTGGTGGTATCTTTTATCCTGAATACGCTCGGGAATATTTGGATGGCAGGAAAATGAGTATTTATAACTATCAGGATGTTGAGAATATCGTTCGGGGACAGCTTCAGCAGTATCAGCAATCAAGAGCTTTTGACGGGAAATATGTTTTTTTCGATACCTGGTTAATTATAACAAAAGTGTGGTTTGAGTGGGTGTATCATAAATTTCCCGATTGGTTGGAAGAAGAGATAGCGAATAATCCAATTGACTTGTATCTGCTATGTCTTCCGGATATCGAGTGGAAACCTGATCCATTGCGTGAAAATGGGGGAGATGAACGGATTAAATTATTTAATCGATATAAACAAGAACTAACCTTACGGGAAGAGTGTTTTATGGAAGTTGCAGGTGAAGGAGAAGATCGCTTAAAATGTGCGATTAATGCAATTCACCAATTCGAGAAAGTATTAAAGTAGGTTTCTATTTAAACCGGCGCTTAATTACATTTGCATTTCACTTAAAAAATGGAGAATTTTGCTTTCAATATAAAGCTCTCAATATTTATTCTCAATCATTACATTATTAAAAAATTATAACGTGACTCATGAAAATAGCATCTGACATCACAAAACTGATTGCAAATACTCCTCTAGTGAAACTGAATAAGGTTACAGAAGGTTGTTGTGCCGAGGTATATGCAAAATTAGAGTCACAAAATCCGGGCGGATCAGTTAAGGACCGACTTGCTTTGGCGATGATTGAAGCTGCTGAAAGCGATGGTTTGATTGATAAAGACACTGTTTTAATTGAACCAACCAGTGGAAATACTGGCATTGGTCTGGCAATGGTTTGTGCGGTAAAAGGTTATCAATTAAAGATTGTAATGCCTGAGAGTGTTTCTTATGAAAGAAGACTGATTTTAAAAGCATACGGTGCAGAATTAATTCTTACTTCATCAAAAGGAGGAATGCGTGAGGCAATTGAGAAGAGTGAAGAATTGGCTTCTCAGCTTCCAAAGGCATTTATTCCCATGCAATTTGAAAATGAAGCGAATGCTGAAATGCATCGTCGGACAACGGCGCTTGAAATTTGGAATGACACGGACGGTCTGGTTGATATTTTTGTAGCAGGAGCGGGAACAGGAGGTACAATTACTGGTGTCTCTGAAATCTTGAAAGAAAAGAAGTCATCAGTACAAAGTGTCGTTGTGGAACCAGTAAATTCTGCTGTTTTATCGGGACAGGCACCGGGATCTCATAAAATTCAAGGGATTGGGCCAGGTTTTATTCCAAAAGTTTTAAATACAACTATTTACGACGAAATATTTTTGGTTGAGAATGAGGATGCATTCGAACAGGCTCGTGCGTTGGCGAAGGAAGAAGGTATTTTTTGTGGAATATCCTCAGGGGCAAATGTATATGCTGCCTTGGAAATTGCAAAAAGAAAAGAAAATAGTGGAAAGCATATTGTTGTGGTAATATGTGATACCGGTGAGAGATATTTAAGTACAACCTTATTTAATGAAAATAGAGATGCAATCTGAAAATAAAATATTAGCAAAAATTAATAAATCCGTCGGTGCATTAGCTAATCCTAGTAGCTATGATTTGGTATGTCATGAGCATCGGTTAGGTGAGCCACTTCCTTCAATTGATAAGTTGGAAAAAATTGTAAATATGATTCGGGAAATCCTTTTCCCTGGATATTTTGGTAATACGAGCCTTCGTCCAAATACCATAAAACATTATATGGGCGTCTATGTAGACGAACTTTTCGAATTACTATCCGAGCAAATTCTTGCCGGACTCTGCTTTACTTGCGAAAAACCTGAGGAGGTTGATTTTCAGGAAAGGAGCAGGTTTGCACAAGGACTAGCATCTGATTTTATAGAATTTTTACCGGAAATTCGCAGAAAGTTAGTGGGTGATGTAGAAACTGCATTTGTTGGTGATCCTGCCGCTAAAAGTAGGGCAGAAGTAATTTTCTGCTATCCGGCAATTCGAGCAATTTCAAATTATCGTATTGCGCATCAGTTATTATTATTGGGTGTACCGTTAATCCCACGGATTATTGGTGAAATGGCACATTCTGAAACAGGAATTGATATTCATCCAAAAGCTCAGATTGGTGAGGCATTTACAATTGATCATGGAACAGGCGTTGTTATTGGATCTACTTGTATTATAGGGAATAACGTTAAACTGTATCAGGGAGTAACACTCGGTGCAAAAAGCTTTCCATTAGATGAAGATGGTAATCCAATAAAAGGAGTTCCACGTCATCCAATTGTTGAGGATAATGTCATCATTTATGCTCAAGCTACAATATTGGGACGGATTACTGTTGGCAAAAACTCAATCATTGGAGGTAACGTTTGGGTTACAAATAATGTACCTCCTAATTCAAAAATTGTTCAATTTAAAGCACGTGAGGCGTCTTTTGCGGATGGTGCTGGAATATAAATTATCATGACAAAATACAATCAAATTGTTGCTACTACCTATGCTGGATTGGAAGAGGTTTTAGCTGAGGAGCTTATTGCTATAAGTGCAGATAACGTTGAAGTAGCGCGCAGAGCTGTTTATTTTTCGGGAGATCTGGAAATGGTTTACCGTGCAAATTACTCATTGCGCACGGCATTGAAAATCTTAGTTCCATTACGCGACTTTAAAATTTATAAGGTTGATGATTTGTATTACCAGGCTGGTAAAATACGGTGGGAAGATTTTTTTGATCCGAATCGTACATTTGCGGTTCAGAGTAAGGTTTTTGGAGACATGTTTCGCAATTCAATGTTTGCTTCATTGAAAGTAAAAGATGCTATTGTTGATCGGTTTCGTAGAGTTAGCGGGAAGCGTCCTTCAATTGATCCCAAAAATCCTGATGTTGTAATTACTTTGCATGTTTCTAATAATCAATGTTCTATATCGCTTGATAGTAGTGGCGATTCTCTACATAAACGGGGGTATCGTTCAGGAAATCATGAAGCTCCGATTAGTGAAGTGCTTGCTGCTGGTATGATTAAGCTTTCGGGATGGAATCAAAATGAATCACTTTGGGATCCAATGTGTGGTTCTGGTACAATTGCAATTGAAGCTGCAATGTTGGCTAAAAATATTTTACCTGGTGAAATTCGAAAGAAATATGCTTTTCAGCAATGGAAAAACTTTAATTCTGAAGTTTTTGAAGAAATTAAAAATGAAAAAGATCACAAGTCGTTGAATTTTTCAATTTATGGATCAGATATTTCCCGCGAAAATATTGATTTGGCATATAGAAATGCCGAAAAAGCTAATGTTGATTCTATTTTACGGCTTAATATTGCCGATTTTCGCGTTGCAGAAAAGAAAAATGACGTTTCTTTTTTGCTTTTTAATCCTCCATACGGAGAACGAATTTTGTCTGGTGATGAAGCATTTTACTCAATGATCGGCGAGCGTTTGAAACACCATTTTAATGGTTATACTGCCTGGATGATTAGTACAAATGCCTGTTTAAAATCAATTGGGTTAAAACCCACGGTAAAAATTCCTCTTCTTAACGGTTCGCTACAATGTAGCTTTAGAAAATATGAGCTTTATAAGGGCTCTAAAAAATCTTCTTAGTAAACTTTGTTGTTATTATCTTAACTATATACACCTTGCTTTTCTGCTCTGCATGATTCTCTTTACAAGAACTCTGCTCAAAGAACGATTGAAAATGATAAAATACACAGTGGACTCATTAATTCCTATCATACAGGAGCTTAGTCAACAAATATTGTGCGTTTTATAGTTTTGATAACTTTAGTGATGTTTATTCAAAATCTTCTACGAATGTGTCAAGATCACGAGAAATACCACCTTTTACTTCACTTAATTCTTCTTTAGTTAATGTTTCAAAAGAAGCAAATACGTTGTTTTCGTTGTTAGCAAATAAAGTTTTCATTACTTTTAAGTTTTAATGGTTAATACTTTTAAATTCCTTAATTATCCTTTGTTCGCTTCTTTATCCCGATTAAGGAAAAAAGGTAACCCCACCAAAAATGAAAAAAAAGTAAAAATAATTTGGCGAATATGTGTAAGTGTTTGAAAAAGAGATTATTGGGTGTTGTTGTTTTTTTTGTTTTTTTTCTGAAATTTTTCTTTTCCTACGGTGTGTCTGATGAAACTTCAACCTTTAATAGGGATAGTTTACAGTCTCTAGAATATAACCGAAAAGGAGTTCAAGCATTTAGGAAGGGAGATTTTGAAGAATCAATTAGTTCTTTTAATAAAAGTCTTTTTTATACAACAAAGATTTTTGGCGAAAACAGCACCCAGATTGTTACTCCGCTTATAAATCTTGGGATTCCACTGAAAAATCTGGGTGAATATGATAAAGCTATTGAAAACTATCTTAAAGCTGAAAGCATTTTAATTAGTAATTTCTCAGAGAATTATCCACGGCTTGGGTTAGTATATACTAATCTTGGTACAGTCTATAAGCTTCAAGGTGATTATGTCAAAAGCAATGAATTTCAACGTGCTGCCTTGAGAGTTTTGAAAAATGACTCAATTCGCTATGAAAGTCAAATCGAGAACGTTACTTATAATATTGCTGAAGGGCTGTTTTTATTAAATCAGTATGATCGTGCAATTCAGAGCTGCAAAAAAAATATTGAATTTGTGGATGATGAGGTTAAGTCGTTTTATTATAGTTTGTTAGCTCGTATTTATAATGAGATGAATGAACTTGAATTAGCGGATGAGTATTATCAAAAGACACTAAATATTTTAAAGAAAATAAAAGGGGATGATCACTACGAACTTGGTCTTGAATATGTTAATTATTCTAGCTTCCTTTTATCAATTGGTGATTTTAAGGATGCATTTGAATACAATGAATTGTCTGCAGGTATTCTTGAAAAATATTTCACTAAAAAGAGTTTGCAGTATAGTGATGTGATGATTAATTATGCTGATTATTATTTTTCAAGAAATTCGGAAGCTGCAGGTATTCAAGATTTTAACAGCAAAAAGAGAGAGGATTTGTTGACGGCCATGGAGTATTACCAAGAGGCTATTATCTCTGCAACGGAAAATTTTGAATCACGGAATATTAATGAGAATCCCGCAATTAATCTTGCAATTTCAGAGATTCAGTTATTGAAAATTATGAAAAAAAAGGCTCATAGTTTTGAGGTTTTAGCTGATTTGGATTTATCTGGAGCAAATAAGGAAGAAGCCTTAAATAATTACTTGTCTGCACTGGAATCAATTTCATTAGCTACAGAATTAGTGCATCAAATAAGGACTGGTTTTGTATCCGAAGATAGTAAATTCTTTTTGGCTGAAAATCAGGATGCTACGTTTATTGAAGCCGTTAATATTACCTACAAATTATTTCAACTTACCGGAGATCAGGCATATGCGGAGAAGGGATTTGAATTTGCGGAAAAAAGTAAATCTGCTAGTTTTCTGGCTGCAGCTCGTGACTCTAAAGCAAAAGAATTTGGCGGTATTCCTGATAGTTTATTAAATAGAGAAGACTACTTCAAGATAAATATTTCAAACTACCGAGAAATGTTATTCGAAGAGAATCAAAATGATGATCCAGATTCAGCTCAAATTGCGTTTTATAATTCAAAAATATTTCAGTTGAGCGAGCAATATCAACAATTGGTACAATTGTTTGAAGATTCTTTTCCCAATTATTATTCATTTAAATACTTGAATGAAGTGGTTGATGTAGAAGAGGTTAGGATGGGGTTGTCGGAGAAGGAAGCGCTTGTAGAATTTTTAATAGGAGAGCCAATTGACAGAGACGACAAAGGGCAGATTTTTAGATTTGTTATCACGAAAGATGATATAAACTTCATTACGAATAACGTTGATTATGGATTCGTGGAAGACATTGAGTATCTATATAGCTTTCTGGCGAGTCCTAATTACTTGTATACAGGTTTGAATGATTACAAAGGGTATGTAAAATCGGCTTATAATCTTTATTCAGAACTCATTAAACCTCAAGCGGAAGTTTTTGAAGGAAAACAGCTCATTGTAGTGCCAGATGATAAATTATCTTACATTCCTTTTGATGCGATGCTTTCTTCACTTTCCGATACTACTAAATTGAATTTTAGGAATTTACCATATTTGGTTAACGATTATTCTATAAGTTATACCTACTCAGCGACCTTGTTGTTTAATTATTTTGAAAACGACAAACAGGCTTCAAAAGATTTATTAGCATTCGCTCCAAGTTACACATCGTCAGGTAGTTCAGATTCTGTTCGAACATCATTGCTACCCATACCAGGTATAGACAAGGAGGTTGCTTCTATTGGGGATTTTCTTTCTGCAGATGTGTTCAGAGATTCCATGGCGTTGGAAGGAGAGTTTAAAAAGTTAGCTCCTGAATACGATATTTTACACCTGGCCATGCACACTATTATCAATGATACACTGCCAATGTTTTCAAAATTGGCGTTTTCAAGCCCACATTCAGGAGATTCGGAAGACGGGTGGTTGAATACCAATGAGATATACACAATGGATTTAAAGGCTCGTATGGCCGTTTTAAGCGCATGTAACACGGGAAGTGGTAAATTACAAAAGGGAGAAGGTGTTATGAGCTTAGCTCGCGGCTTTTTATATGCTGGTTGTCCTTCAATTGTGATGACGCTCTGGGAGGTTGAAGATGAATCAGGAGCACAGATAATGCATGATTTCTATCGATTAATCTCAAAAGGAAAAGGAAAAAATGAAGCATTACGATTAGCTAAACTTGCACATATTAAAAAAGCTGATCCATTAAAGGCTCATCCTCATTATTGGCTTGGTTATGTGGCGGTTGGTAATCCGGATCCATTGTATTTTGGAAAGGAAATTTACTTCATTTTAGTAATCATTGGATTAGTAATATTATTTATCGTCGATCAATTTTACCGCAAAAATAAAGCCCGGCGTAAACCGGGCTTTTAGCCATTAACCATTTATTTTATAAAACTTTATTTGCAAAGGAAGGTATCCGTTATTACTACTCCTGAACGTTAAGGATAATTTGGAATTTCATTTCAGATACCGTGAAAAAAATGAACGTTGAACGATGATAATTGAACTAAGGAACTTTGAACTAAGGATTATTGTAAGTATTAACCGTTCATTTTTGCTAACAATCTTTTATATTATTTTTCTTATTAGAATTCAGGTTTAAAATTTTATTCGAAATATTTTATTTTTCTCAGTACTGCTGATGCTTTTTCCTGGTAGAAACTATCGCTTCCGGCTATCTTTTTGAACTGTTTATAAGCTTTTTTCCTGTTTTCTGTTTGCAGGTAACACAGTCCAATGTACCATTCTGCCTGCTCTACAAAGAGGTTGTCTTTGTTTTTGACAACTGTTTTGTAAGATTCGATGGCCTGATTGAATTTACCGGTTTCCTGGAATGCTACTCCTGAGTAGAAGTTACCAACCGGGTTGTTGCTGTCTTGCTCAAGTACTTCGCTGAACAAGTTCAGTGCACTTTCATAGTCCTGATCATTGAACTTGTGCAAAGCCTTTGTTAGCTTGGTATCCAGAGTGGCATCTCCTGAACGGAAGATCCCAGTTGCCTGGTATGCTTCGTAGTACTGACTGTACAATTCGGTTTCGTTGGCAGCTTTATGGCTGCGACTGATGATTCCTGCAATACTTAAGATCAACATCAGCGAGGCTGCGATCGTTGCAATGGCAACCCGTGAAGCCGGCATGGCTGCAAATGAGCGCTCTTTGCGTTTTTCTTTAACTACATCTTTGCTGATGGAATCCAGTCTGGCTCGAAGGCCCATGATATCGTTTTCCTGTGCGGCAGAATCTATGTCTTTGTAAAGCTCCAGTTCTGCTGCCAAATCAGGGTTGTTTGTTAATTCTGTTTCGAAAGATGCCAGTTCTTCTTCAGAAAGCTCGTCGTTCAGATAC
>NZ_JBQYLI010000007.1:0-46199 GCF_052690465.1 Sunxiuqinia sp. A32 | reverse complement strand
ATTTTCTACGTATTCAAATTCTGCGGATTCTTCCTGTTCTTGTTCTTTCTCTATGATGTTCTGTAAGTTAGCTCTTAAGGCTGTAACATCTTGCTCCTGAATGGCTTCTTCCAATTCCTGATGAAGTTTGATTTCTTCGTCCAGGTCGGCGTTGATTGCCAATTCCACATTGAATTCCCTTAAGTCGTCGCCGGTCAGTTCGCCGCTCAGGTACTTGTCAATGTATTCAGTATAATTTGATTTACGTATCATCTTCCAATATCTTTTTGTATTCAATGTCTTGTTTAATACTTTTTACGAGGTACTCTTTACATTTATATTTTCTCTTTTTAGCGTACTTCTCGCTTTGGTAGCCCATTATCTGAGCAATTTGTTTTAGTGGCACTTTATCAAAAAACAGTTGTAAAATCTTCTGACAATCCTTGCCAAGGTTTTTGAAATGCTTTTGGTACAATTTGTACTTTTCATTCATTTCGGTTGTTTCTTCAAGACTGGTATCGTAAATATCTTCGTTGAATTCGTGGTTGTCGTGAATTTTTTCACGTTCGTTTTTGCGTTTTTCTAATTGCTTTAACCACAAAAAACGGCAGACAGAATATAAATAAGTCTCAAAGGAGCAGTCGAGAACAAGATCATTTGCTTTAAGTTTCCGGTAGATTATGATGATTGCTTCTTGAAATACATCGTTTGAATCCTCATCATCACCACTGTTCTTTTTAATAAAGAAATTAATCTTGTAAAAGAAGTTCTTGTAGATATATTGGAGAATTAAATTGTCGTTCCTCAGAATTCCGCTAAGGAGTTCTTCGTTCGTGTAACTTATCATTTTCACCTGTTAATTCTTAAGAGTTTGAAAAGGTAACCCTGCTTTTAAATAAAATTACCATCGTAATCCTTTTTCCTTGCTGTTGATACAGACATTTTCACGTTAAATATGTTTATAAAATGTTGAAAATGCAAATGGTTGTATTTTTATTTAATGAGTTCCCTTTTTATTAATTATTATGGTGTCCTGAATATATCGCAATACAAAAATATCTAAAAAAGATGAAAGGATGATTATTAAGTTATGCACATCTTTTGCCTAATTTCAAATAATTGTTGATTTGACGATTTTGAAAAAGTCAAAAGAATCTAAAATGATAATGGAAATAATTGAAGAAATTTTCAAAAAAGTTGAAATCTGAGGAAACGCTATTGAAAGTTCAAATTTTGCAGATCGGAAGTAATTATATGAAAAAATAAAAGGTAGACCCTCTGGCCTACCTTTTCTCACTAAACTAACTAACCTAACTAAACCTAAACTTATGAAAAAAAACGTACTACAAAGATATGTTCTAGAACAGTAAAAATCGTTAAAAATTTGTTAATTCTTGTTAAATTATTGTTTTTTTATTATATGCTACATCATTGTGGGACGAAAGTGTAGGTAATTGTGCCTTTCTGTAAGGTTGGGGAGTTATTATCGGCATTAAAATATGTACGTTTTGCCGCTTGTTCTGCGTATACTGGAAGCATCTGATCTTTAATATTTGGATTTTCTCTGACTGCTGCTTTTTTAACACGACCACTCTGATCAACCCAAATATCTACCGTAATTGTACCCCCACCTTGCGCCAAATACACAGGAATTGGTAATCTGGTATGATATCGGTTCTCTAAAAAATAGTGAATATTACTTTCTCCGGAGTAGAACGTATTTTTAATGGAATCTGGATCCATGCCGTCGGTTGTTTCTTCAGGCATGCTAAATTCTTCCATGTCTGGAATTTCTTTTGATAGTTGTTTGTTTACATCGGAAACTAATTTTTGGGCATTTTCAATTTCCCGCTGATATTCTTCATCGAAAAAAGGATCTTTGTTTGCTTCGTTTACTGCCCGGTTGCTTCTTGGCTGAAAATCACTTCTACTTAAATCTGAAGGACTGTTTTCTTCCTCTTTATTTTCCTCAGGCTGTTCTTCTGGTTCTGGAGTTTCTTCAATTTGTGAGAAATCGATAATAATTGGTTCTTCTTTAACCTCACCTTTTTGGTTGACTTCTGCCATTAGAAAACTTCCAAATAGTAATATGTGGAATATTAATGTCCCCATTATTCCATATACATTCTTTTTATATAATTCCACCAGATTGACCATCTTGAGACAAAGTAAGGAAAAAACTATCTTTTACCGATTGATTTTTTATCAGATTTTCAGCTTATCAAACTTTCATTAATTTCTCTCTTTTTTATTTTGATTCATAAGATGATTTAAAGTGCTGTTTGTGTTGATTTAAGTTTTCTTAGGATTATTTCAACTTTAAAAACGAATTTTATTTTATAAATTGTCTCAGTATTTAATAAATAGATTTTGTGAAGAGGATTGCTTCGTTGATAAATATAATCGTATTATTTTCCTGTTTTCCTATTTGGGCAGATGCTCAGGAATATGGCGCAGGTGAAAACGAATATAATAAACCTGAGTCGGAGCTTTTTTACGACAGCTTAAAAACGAAAGCGTATCGCCATCGGTTAACATGGTTTATTTATAAAAATTTGGTTGTTGAAAGTAAGGATGATCAAACAGACTTAAATAAAGCATACGAATATCTTTCCAGTTTAAACGGGAAAACCATTGCAAAAATAGAAGTGCAAGCACTGGATGTTTTTGGTCCTACCTTTGCTGACACAAGTCAGGTGATAGAATCTAAACTAGGACAATGGGCAAATAGTTTACATACAAAAACAAACTTGAATATTATAAGGAAGAACATTCTATTAAATGAAGGGGATGTTTTTGATGCGGATAAGGTTTTAGATAATGAACGGATAATCCGTTCATTGCCTTATATTCGAGATGTCCGTTTTGTGGTAACACAAGATTACCTTAATCCAGATCAGGTAAATGTGTTGGTTCTGTCTAAGGATGTATTCTCATTTGGTATTGCGGGGAATTTCGATGGAATTGAATCTGCAAGCCTCGAGATGTACAATCAAAACATTTGGGGAATGGGGCATCAAATATCTGCAAAAATGGTGGGGCATGTAGACAAGGAACCATATGTCGGTTTTGAAGGTTTTTATACAATTAATAATATAGGAGGAAATTTTGTTGATTTTTCTGTGGGTTATGTGAATACCTATAAAAGGGAAGGGGCTGGTTTCATTTGTGAAAAACCTTTTATTCGTTCGACGACTCGCCTTGCGGGTGGCGTTTCTTTATTTCGATTGCAAAGGGCAGATCGATTAATTGAGGATGATCCGGTAGAAACAGAATTTCCATTGGACTATCGGTATTTGGATTTATGGGGCGGATATGCATTTCAGTTAAATCAGGGAGACCCGGATAAAAACATGCAACTTGCTTTTTCATCCAGAATGCGGCAGTATAGTTTCTTTGATCGTCCGGAACCTGATCCCCAGAATAATCAATATTTTGCAAATTCCGATTTTTACCTTGCCAGCGTTAGCTTGTCGAAACGAACTTACATTCGAGACTACCTTGTATATAGTTATGGAATTACTGAAGACATACCGCGTGGTTTCCTTCATGAATGGACGATTGGGTATGATGATAATGAATTCAATAAGCGGTGGTATAGCCATTTGTTTTTCTCATCAGGTAATTTTATAAAGTACAAGCCTTGTTATTTGTATGGTTCAGTGGGAATTGGTGGTTATATATATGGTAGACACTTTGAGCAGGGCTTGTTTGAATTGAATGGGAATTACATTTCCAGATTGTTTCAGGTCGGAAGTCAACGTGCTCGCCAATTTATTCGGCTAAACTATATGTTGGGAATTCGACGTTTTGATTTGGAAGATCTTTATTTGAGATACAAAATAGGTATTCGTGGATTTGAAAGTGATGAAGCAATTGGAAAACAACGGCTAAGTTTGAATTTGGAAACTGTTTTGTTTCAAAATCGTGAAATCTTAAAATTCAACATTGCTCTTTTTGGTTTTGCTGATCTGGGAATTATCGGTTCAAACAAGGAATTAATTTTCAAGCAGGATTACTATGGTGGAATAGGGGCTGGTATACGCCTTCGAAATGAGAGTTTGGTTTTTAGAACACTGCAACTCCGTTTAGCTTATTACCCCAATCATCCTCCAGATGTCGGTGGGTTCGGGATAATCTTTACTGAAAGAAGAAAAGGCGACTTTTATAGTTTCCAGCCACGAAAACCTGAGCCAATAAGGTTTGAGTAATTTTACCAGTGATTTACGTCAGGTATTTCCCAATTACTTGTTATAAATAATCAATAAAGTATTGGCTGACTTTATCCATTAAGTGAATACGATCTTTTCCACGTACATTATGAGGATGGATTGGATATGCAAAAAAGTCAACCTGTTTATTTTGTTTGACACATTCCCGAAGAAATTTCATGCTATGCTGCGTCACTACTGTTTCGTCTTGAACTCCGTGAATAAGCATTAATTTCCCATTTAGATTTCCCACATGATTAATCATATTCGAACTTTTGTATCCGTCGGGATTATCATCTGGATGATCCATATATCGCTCTCCGTACATTACTTCGTACATTTCCCAGTCAACGACCGGACCGCCGGCTACACCAACTTTAAATGTTTCCGGTTGACGAAGCATTAGGTTTAAGGTCATAAAACCACCATAGCTCCATCCATGAACTCCAATTCGATTTGTGTCAACATATGGTAAGCTTTTTAGATATTCAATACCTTTCATTTGGTCTGCGGTTTCATTAATCCCCAGGTTCCTATGAATGATATCTTCAAAGGCTTTGCCTCGATTAGCTGAACCGCGGTTATCCAGTGTGAAGGCAATGTAGCCTTTTGATGCCATATAGTATTGCCACCAACCAGCATCATTGTGCCAGGTATTATTTACTAATTGTGCATGTGGCCCTCCATAAACATATACAATAACAGGGTATTTCCTTGTTGAATCGAAATTTGGAGGAAGGATCATTCTGCAATACAAATCAGTTTTGTTGTCTTCTGATTTGATGGTGAAAATCTTATTCTCTCCAAATTGGATATCTGACGCTTTATTTTCTGAAGTAAGTACGTTTTTTATAAGTTTTCCATTTGAGCTGATTAAATCAGTTTTATGAGGAACATCAAAAGCAGTCCAGTTATCAATTAAATAAGAAAAGTCGTTTGAGAAACTTGCAGTATGCGTTCCTTCTGTTTTACTTAGCTTCGTAAGTTCCCCACTTTTAATTTCTACTTTGTATATATGTCGCTCGGTTGGATTTTCTTTGGTTGATTGAATAAAGATATTCTTTTCAGCTTCATCATAACCATAGAAATTGGTTACCTCCCAATCTCCTTTTGTGAGTTGTTTTATTTTCTTACCATATACATTATATATATATAGGTGAGACCAACCATCATTTCTGGTTTGATAATAAAATTGTTCCGGATTTTTCTTTGAAAAGATAATCGGATGTTCAGGTTCAACATAAGTATTGCTTTTTTCTTCAATTAAAGTTTTTGAAAATGAACCATCAGCAACCTTGTATTGATTAAGATGCATGTGATTTTGGTCGCGATTAAGTTCAGCAATATATATGTATGCTTCATTCGGTCCCCAGCTGATGTTGGTCAGGTAATGTTCTTTGGGCTCCCCGGTCTGCATAAATACCGTCTCACCTGATTTTAAATTGTAGATCCCCAATGTAACGTGATGGCTTTTCATTCCTGCCATTGGGTATTTTACTGGAGTATGCTCAGCTTCGCGAGCCATGAAATCTACCAATGGATAATCCTTCACCATACTTTCATCTTTTCTGTAAAAAGCAAGGTAATACCCATCCGGTGACCAAAAAGTCCCTTTGGTAATTCCAAACTCACGGCGGTGTACATACTGGCCATTTACAATTCCGGCATCGGTGTCAAAAGTGATTTGTTTTTCACCTGACTGATCCAGGATAAATAAGTTTTGACCTTTTGTATACGTAAGTGTATTGTTAGCATCACAGAAATCCAGAAATTTTGAATCATCAGGAATTTTTAAATTCAAAGTGAATTCATTTTCTGTCAGATTAAATACAAGTATATCTAATCCATATTTGATAAGGATGGTATTTTCATCCTGAAATCTGAACGCAGGGAAACTTTTAATTTCAACAGATATTTTCTCAGCTGCATTCTGAATTTCTTTTAATGATAGCAATTTTGTTTTTTGATCTTTTTTTACAGAACACTGGTAAAGAGTGTCATTTTCAATAAGCACATAGCTGTTCTCATTTCGCCAATGCAGCCCCGAAATATAGTCTGGATTGTACTTTGTATATCGGCCAATTATGGCATCATCGATTGTTAGTTGCTTTGTTTGCGAAATAACTGGTTGAATGAATATAACCAGTACAAAAATCAATATGCTTAATCTCATGGATAAAATTCTTTAGAAACTGCGAAACTAGAAAAATATTTAAACTGACCAATGAGTTTTCATCAGCACATAATAATTACAGTTTTCAGTTGGCAATTTCAAATTGTTATTCGCCGGAAGGAAACTTAGTTGTTAGATTTTTAACTTCTTCCTTTGTCAACTTCGAGACACATCCGTGACGAGCGTCTGCAGGTAAGGTAACATCGTCAACTATTGACCAGTGAATTAAATCTGGAGAAAATGAAATTCCATATCTATTTGTCATGCAATAATCGTAAAACAATAACCAGCCATCATGAACCGGATCTTTCATTACGCTTGGACCTTCTGTAATTATCGGAACAATTTGACCATCATTTAGCGGGCCTTCAACAATTTCATACGGACCGTCCAGATTCTTTGAAGTTGCTACCCGAATTGCGCGACGTTCACCTGTTTTTGCACCAAACTCTTCTTCTTTATGAAACAGGTAATAAATTCCGTCTTGTTTTATCAAGGTTCCATCAATTACCGAATAGGGTGGTGCAAAAAATTCTTTCGCTGGTGTAAAATGCTCCCAGTCTTTCGTTTTACAGTACCAAAGTCGACTTTTTTTCCATCCCGCATCTTCAAAAGAGGAAGACCAAATTAGAACGTACTCACCAGTAGTGTCATCATAAAACCATTCGGGGGCCCATATATTTCTCGCCATCATTCCTGATTCATTCCTAACATCTTTCATTAAAGGCAAATACTTTTCAACTTCCCAGTTGACTAAATCTGTTGAAGTTGCGAAAAGACAATGCGGTCCAAGGTTTTCACCGTCTTTATTTCTTTTACCGCCTGTTGCCAATAATCTCCAGGTGCCATCAGCTCCCCGGCGTACAAACGGATCACGCATGCGCTGTTCCCAAATTGGTTCATTATTATTTATTGGTGTCCAATTTCTTCCATCTGTTGATAAGGCAACATGCAATTGTTCAACTTGCATGGGATCGGGAAGCGGAACTTCTATCGTATTGCCATCAGCATCAATTTCAATGCGGGTGGGGTAACGCTGACGAAAGTAGGTTAGCATCCAAACGTTATCACTATTCTCAATTTCCTGAGTAATGCTTGCTTGATTTTCATTCTTAGGAATGGTGCCTTCAGCATTTGATTGGATTCCTTGTAAAGAGGCAATCATGATTAAGAGTAAAATGCGAAAATATTTCATGAGGTTTGTTGTATTAGATTAGAAAGTAAAACTAATTATTTGCTGGAATAATTGAAAGCAATCAAATTCAAAAGATGCATTTAGCTCAGTAATCCAATAATTTCTTCTTGAGAAATCGCTTTGAACGGATTATTTGAATTGATGAATTTTTCTGCCAGAGAAGATTTTCGACTTTGAAGTTGCTGTATTTTTTCTTCAATCGAACCTTCGGTGATAAAACGATAAACGAACACCTTTTTATCTTGTCCAATACGGTGTGCCCGGTTGATTGCCTGATTTTCAGCTGCCGGATTCCACCATGGATCAATAATAAATACATAATCGGCTGAAGTCAGGTTCAATCCAACTCCTCCTGCTTTTAACGAAATAAGAAAAATGCGATTTTCTTCGTCTTCCTGAAAATTCTTAATTACCTGTGCCCGGTTGGTCGTTTGTCCTGTCAAAATAGAATACTTCCAGTTTTCATCTTCAATTTTCTGTTTGAGAAGTTCCAGATGTTTCACAAATGATGAAAAAATCAAAACCTTATGCTTTTCTGCCATTAGGCTTCGTAGGCTTCGAAATATTTCATCAAACTTTCCTGATTCAGAATCGTCATCTTTATTCAACATAGAAGGGTGGTTCGCCAATTGACGTAATTTTGTTAATCCTTGCAAAACAATAAAGGCTGATTTTTCAACTCCTTCTTTTTCGATGTTTTCCAGAATGCTATTTCTTATTATTGACTTTTCTCGTTCGTACAATTGTTGCTGGGATTTTCCCATATCGCAATAACGAATTTGCTCGGTGAGCGGAGGCAAGTCTTTTGCCACTTGTTCTTTTGTTCGTCTTAAAACAAATGGCCGAATTAAGGTTTGAAGTTTTTCCTGTTTTTCTGCATCGCTCTTTTTCTCAATGGGAGTAATAAATTCTCTCTTAAAATAGGCTAGGTTTCCAAGTAGACCTTTATTTAGAAAATTAATTTGCGACCATAAATCCGACAGTGAATTTTCAATGGGTGTGCCAGTCAATACTAAACGAAATTGAGCTCTTAATTGAGTGATTGTTTTATATGTTTTTGAAGTTGGGTTTTTTATGTTTTGGCTTTCATCGAGTATTAAATAGAAAAACTCATGTTCCTTGAGAAGTTCAAAATCATTTCTAACCGTTCCGTAGGTTGTTAGAATTACGTCGTAATATTGAATGATGCCTTTTAGGTTTAACGATTTCTTGCGTTGTATTCCCACATGCTTATATACTTTCAGGGAAGGAGTAAATTTTTTGATCTCATTTTCCCAGTTGTGAATTAATGAAGTCGGCATAACAATTAACGAAGCAGCTTGTCCTTTCTGATTATCTTCCTCACTAAAAAGGGGCAGCTGATTTTCTTTACTAATTTGTGGGATATTAATAACAGATTTTAGCCGCTTCAGTTTCAATAGCAGGGTGAGGGTTTGCAAGGTTTTTCCTAAACCCATATCATCCGCTAAACAGCCTCCAAATTGATGCTCATATAAGTGGTACATCCACGAAAAACCTTCTTCCTGGTACGAACGTAAGTGCGCCTGAACATTGGAAGGTAAGGTTATTTTTACCTCCGCATTTTCTCCGATTTTTGATAAACGTTGGTAAAAACTCTTATCAATCCCTTTTAGCCGTTTCTTGAGTAATTGGTAATGATGCTTTTTCAGTTTTAGCAGATTACCATCTGTCTTTGTAAAAGGGAAAATATCTTCGTAGGCAGTAAACCATTCTATTGGCAAAATAGCGATTTCACCATTTGGTAGTTCAAACTCGCGAATACCATTTAATATATGCCGTTTTAATTTTATAAACGGAATTTCATAATCACCAAAACGAACTTTCGCATAAATATCAAACCAATCATCATTACTCTTTATCTCAATGTCCAGGTCCTGGCTGGCCGTTGAATATTTCTTTTCATATCGGTTTTGTTGAATGACGAAACCAGCTTCAAGCAATTCTTTTTTATGAGAATTCAGCCATCGGATAATTTCATAGAGTCGATCATTGTTATCCAATAATTCAACATTCTTCGGAAAAAAAGAACTATCCTTTTCCGTTAATTCGAGATTCTTCAAAAAATTGATTTTTTCCTTTTCCCAGTCCTGGTCTCTGTTCAATTTAGAAAACTGATAGCTATCGTTTACTTTTTCGAGGCTAACCGAAACTTTTGTCGAGCTATTTGGCAGAAATTCATTGTTCCCATATCGGAATTTAGGAAGGAGCACCGCCTCCATCTTTAAATTAGGTTCGAGTGAAAGAACAGCTGTTTGGCTTCCTCTAGATTCTTTAATGACAAATCCATCAGCCTGAACTTGATGCTCTCGAATAGTGCTTAAAACAAAGCTTTTATAATATTTGTCTTCAACCTGATGAGGAATGAAAATCGACTCCTTTTCAAAAAATGGTAGTAGTTTTTTAGCTGAAATATCCTGAAAAACAAACAACTTATTTTGCCAATAAAGCATGCATGGCTCATTGGAAATAACGGCCATGGTTCGATTTAAGATTTTTAGTGGTTCTTTGTTGTGTTCAATTTTCAGGCTGTAACGTGTTCCTTCAGGGCGTCTTTGAAAATGAAACGTACAATTAGAGAAAATCTCAGGAATAATGATTAAATCTTCTTCGTATAAATTCGAATATTTTGCCTGTTTGAAAAATACCCGTGTACGCTGAGTCATCAATAGGTGAGCGATACGCGTCATGTATCGGTCGATGTAAGGACTAATGTGATTTAGAAATAAATCGTGATCAAGATTTTGAAAGAAGCTGCTTGCTTCCTTCTTCCTGGAGAATTTCTTCACCAGCTTCTCATCACTGTACTGGTCAATTAATTTTACAAGCTCAGTTTCTTCTTCATTTAACGAAAGCTCTGGCAGATCATGCATTTTTACCAAGCGGACAATGCTGTAAAAAGAGACTTTCTTTTCAATCAGAAATGCTTGAAAAATGTACCCAAAGGTTCGATGCTCCGTTAAGCCAATGATAAATTCCTGCTCCATATTAAAAACTGTACTTCAAAAAAGCGAAGAAAATTTTTTTACTCTTCAAAAAGTCAAAACTTCAAATATACACGAATTTCGAGAAGTGACGCTTCTAATTGGATCAAGAAAATATTAAAAACCTGCTTTGTGATTTTACTACTATTGCTTTTTCTTGTTACTGAAATGCTTGGTATACAGGATGGAAACAGTGATTGCAATAATTGCAAAGATCAGGAATATTATCACCCTGTAACTTCACCTTTTGTGGTTTGGCTGCTTTTAGTCAGATGATCGATGTTATAATCTTCAAAAACAATAGCAATTGCGATTTTTACCAAAAAAGTAAAGATCAAGGAACCCAACGAGAAGATCATTACTGCAGTTCTTATTTCTATGAATGACGGAGTGTAGACATAAATTTGCCCTAACACATCAGGAGTAAATCCCGGGATGATAAGCGCAATACCTTTCTCTACATAAACACTGGCATAAATCAAAATTGCACCAATATTCAACGTTGTGAAGTTTTTTCTCGTTTTGGGAATTAAAAAAATAACAAAAGCCATGCACCCCATGGTAATAGAAGCCCAGCTGTAAACGATAATTTCTTTGTTATCTCCAATTCCGAAAAGAAGATACTTCCAATACAAAATATGTTCGGTACCGGAATAAAACTCTTTAAAAAGCTCAGCTATCGTAAAGAATAGGTATATGAACATTGCATAAACCATTAGCTCTGCAATTTTCCATATTGCTTCATCTTTTATTTCAAACCTGGTCATCTTCCGGAGAATTTGGAACAGAATGAGAAGAATTGCTGGTCCTGAACAAAAAGCTGAAGCTAAAAAACGTGGGGCAAGCAACGCACTGTTCCAAAACGGACGGGCAGGCAAAGCGTTATACAGAAAGGCTGTCACGGTGTGAATACCGACCGCCATTGGTATACTGATAAAAACCAATGGAAGTACCATGGATTTTCGATATTCTTTCTTGTAAAAAATGGAATACAACAAATAGCTAACAACCATAAGGTTAAGGATTAGGTAGAAAAACAGAAAGAAAAAGTCCCAGGATAACATGGATGATGGGAAATTCATTGTGCCAACTATCGGGAGCATGTGCCAAAATCGTAAGGGATTTCCAATGTCAACAACAATAAACGAAATAGACATAACTACTGCGCAAACAGCTAGTAATTCACCAAAAATGACGATTTCTTTTATAGGTTTCCAGTTATAAACGTAGGCGGGAATGACTAGCATGACTGCTGCAGCGGCAATTCCAACAAGAAAGGTAAAATTGCCAATATAAAATGCCCATGAAACGGAGTCGCGCATGTGTGTTTTTATTAATCCTTCACTCAACTGAGTGGAATATCCTAAAGCACCCCAAATAAAAAGCAGAAACAGAATAATCAACCAGATATAATATGTTTTGCTTCCGCGAAAGATGATTTTAAAACTGCCTAGCGTAAATCGAATAAAATTCATTTGATCCTACTTTTCAAAATTTATTTTTCAAAAAAAGCCCCGCATTCAATATTTTAAATTCCGAAGAAATAATAGAATCTGGGCTGTGTATTTAGCTCTTGTTTAAGCACAAGAACGCGTTTATTCTCCAGTATATACCTGATTTCACTCTCTGGATCAAGTAGATTGCCAAATTTGCGTGCACCTACGGGACACGCTTCAACACAAGAAGGGTATTTGCCTTCGCGGGTACGTTGAATACAAAAAGTACATTTTTCAACCACGCCCTTCATTCGTGGTCGATTGCCCAGGTAATGCATTTCAGCATTTATTTCTTCTGCAGAAATTGTTGGTTTTCCCCAATTGAAGTGTCTCGCTCCATAAGGACATGCAGCCATACAATAGCGACAACCAATACACCAGTTATAATCAATTACTGTAATGCCATCAGGTTCTTGCCATGTAGCTTTCACCGGGCACACTTTGACACATGGTGGGTTTTTGCATTGCTGGCAGGCGATGGGAACATAAAAGAAACCTTTCTCCGGAACTTTCTCCGGATTGTAAAAGACATTTGAATCTGCAAAATCAATCCCTTTCTCCTTCTCCATTTGAAGCACCTGTATCCAATGAATTTGAGGGCTGCGCGATTGATTATTTTCTTTTACACAGGCATACACACACCTTCTGCATCCAATGCACCTGGAAAGATCAAGAGCATAGCCAAACGATACACCTTCTAGTGCTTTTTTTGATGAAACTTGAAATTCTTTTCCAAATTTTTCTTTGTAGTCAACTTCCAGACGTTCGATGATTTTAGCCTTTTCTTTCTTTGATAAAACTCTGAAATTACGTTGAAGAAATTCATCTATTTCTTTCAAGTTACATCCAGCCAATGCTAGCGCTGAGAAAGAAGCCAATGAAATTTCCCTTAAAAATGACCGTCTTGATTTTTCTTTTTTCACTTCAATACCTTTTAGGTTCAATCATTTAATATCTTCTTGTCTCACAGGCGGAGGTTCAGGAGTTAATTCCTTAAATCTTGGTGAGTGTGGATTATGGCAATGAACACATAGCAAATATTCTTTTCTGCCATTCCAATAACCAGTTCTTTTACCATGCACACCTACTTTCCAATCCCTCAGTTTTTCTCCATGACACTGTCCACACAGTTTGTATGATTCTTTAAAATCGAGTAAGCGCCCGCTTGCCAGTCGAAGAGAGTCCCTGTTATTTAGATCATGACAATCAAGGCACCAGCGGTTCTCGCTATCGTGATCGAAAATGGCAGAAATATCATCATGCATATCGATCAAATTTCTTCTTTCCGGATTTGGTTCAATTTCAAAATGACAGTCTGAGCAGGGAAAAATTCCTTCACTAAATGGTGGCTGTTCAACTGCAATTTCTGTATTAGAGTCTGAGGTTGATTTCTCATTGTGTACAATGGCTTTTTCTGTTTCTTGTGAATTTGATTTATTGGAATTGCATCCTGAAAAAGCAAATAGAGCAATCAGAATAGTTAGACTGAGGGGAGTAATGTGGTGATGTTCTTTCATAAGAAATCGTATTTCAGTTTTACTTATTCCTTCTTTTTGGTCAGGTATTTCGTGTAAATAATAGAAACCGTAATTAATATGAATGCTAACAGCAAAAACAGCAGAACCCGGTAACCAATATCAATATTGGACATGTCGTAGAAAATAAGCTTTACGCTTGTGGTAACCATAGTGGCAATTGCCAGCCAGCGATATTTGAAATTTTTCAGTAACAAACTCATCAAAAAGAAAAGGATTGCTGCCAGGATCCAGGATGCTGTAATGTATGCTTCGGGGAATACATGACTAAATGCAATGAGTGTCATGATAAATCCTGCGAGCAAATAGAAATTGCGCATAAGTTCCGTACGGATATTTAAGCGTTCTTTTTTCCAATTGATAATTCTGGCTGTAAGAAAGGCGGTGAGCATGAAAGCAAAGTCAGTGGCAACTATTTTACTCGAAGTACTCAAGTATACGATTAATAAGATCAGATACAAAATAGTATTCATAACCACGATAAACCTTGAACGAAACCAAAGTGCCATGGATACAACCAATAAACTTTGTAATGCAAGGAACATGTAGGTTCTGGGAAATAAAAATATTCCATAAAGAGCTACACTCATTGCCAGAAAGCCATATATGGCATACATGGATGCTGTTATTTTTATCTCTGATTTTATTTGTAGAAGAAATGAAAAGATTAGGCAAAAAACAGCAATTGAACTATACAATGGGATAAAATTACTTTGCGAATAGAAGATGGTTGCGAGCACCAGGCTGAAAGTGAATCCCAGACCATTCCATATAATAGCAGCGATAATAATTTCTTTGGATATTGTTTCTCTCGGCGGAATTAAGGCAATCAGTGAAAAGATAAATCCAGTGGCAAAGAGATTTAGATAATTGAGACCGGGAGATTCAAGAAGCTCAATTTGCAGATTCAGCAATGGATTGTTTAATAACCAGCATAGATGCCCAAAATACACCAGGAAAATAAAAGCGAAGAACAGTTTTATCCAGTCATATTTAAAGTATAAATAGAGAACTAAAACAGAGACGATTGTACTAATTCCGGCTAAGAAGGGAATGGAGTTACTGATTATACCTGTTGCAAGCATCATGAGTAAAACCATTGCAGACATGATTTGCAACTTCGCGTGGTACGCCAGGTAGAAAAGAGATGCAAGTACAAATAGAATAATTGTCATTGCTGTAAAACTATTTTCAATCAGTGGTTCTTTTTGAAAGAAATGCAGGCGAATAATGACAAAATACAATAACAGATGACCGCTGTAAATAAATAGTTTGGATAGGTAATTATAGGAATTTCTAGTAAAAAAAGCACTTATGTAGATTCCTGCAACAGCTCCGACTCCGGCAATCAATGAAATGAGTGGATTGCTCGTATTTTCAAGGTATCCTACAAGGAAAATAAAACCAAACAGTAAAATAATGTTACCCAACCAAGCCATTCCATATTCGCCTGCTCTTACTTCCAGCGATTTCTTTTCCTGAGTTACTTCGGCTGAAATTGTAGGTCTGTCTTTTAATACATCAGTTGCTTCTCGTATAATCTCATCTTTGGAACTTTGTTTTTTTAATACAGACTCAATTTTGCTTAAGCGTGATTTAATCAACTGTAATTCTTCTCTTATGATTTTTATCTCCTGTGCATCTGATTTCTCCATTTCTTTTCAGTTAATGAAATCTTAGTGTATGAAAGATCATCCAATCAGCTGGTGTGTTCTTCGGATGGTCTGTTCCAGGGTGGCAATAACCAAAGTAAAAAAGCAAGGATAATAAACGGCAAGATCAGCCAAACAATAGCCATAAAGAATCCTTCAGGTCCGATCAATCCCAGTTTGAAACTGGTAAATCCAAGAAAGCTTTTTGAGAAAAGTTGTCCGCCAATAACCACGTTCCAACGCATCGCGAAAATACCCATCAATACTAACAGGCTTGTCAGTAAATAGACAGGCCTTCTGATTTCGGGTTTTGGTTTATAAATTCTAAATAGGCCCATCGCTAAAATAGGCACAATCGTGCCCAAAAATCCCTGGATGACAAACAAGGTGATATTTAGTTTACCATTCACTAAAATGTCTAAAATTTCAAATGATTCTTCTGCTTCATAGATACGATGAACCTGGTCCAGTGCTTCCAGTGAAAAGTCTAGCACCAGCACATAAAATAGGTACTTGCCAACTTCATCCAGGCAAGGCATATCAATTTTTACTTTCCGAATCCACGATACAGCCATGTATAGAAACATGACCAACGCGATACCGGAAACCATTGCAGAAAACAAGAAGATCACTGGCATTAAAACCGTTGACCACCAAGGGTTAGCTTTGATGGAGCCGAATATAAAACCAACATAGCCATGCAGTAAGAATGCAGATGGAATACCAACAACTGTGACAAAGTACCCCAGCTTGTTATCCCACGAAACAGTAATTGGTGAAATGTCTTTCACTCCCAACGTCAATATATTATATAGTTTACCTAGAAAACCTTTTTTACGATTGGACCATAGAACCAGATCCTGCCGATAGTCGAACCATATCTCCAACAGTAGGACAACTGTTAGATACCAGAGATAGACAAATCCAAAGATGGCCATGGCAGATCCCCAATGCGGGGTGGTCATAATTTCATAGAATCGGAAAGGTTTTCCCAGGTGTGTAATTAAAGGAAGAATGGCAACAATTAAAAAGGCAAGCGCTGTTAACAGGGCCAACTGATAAGTCGGTTTCAGAACTTTAACATTAAAAACACGTTCAAGTGAGGCAAGTATAAAAGCCCCGGCCACTAATCCGGTGATGTATGGATACAAAACGATCAGAATTCCCCAGTGTAATTCGATTTCATTTGGATAAATGTATCCATCAACCTGGTTGAGCATTTCATATAAATGTTCCATATTATCTTACCTCCGCGCTTATTCCGTTATAAAATAATTTTGAACCCGTATTCAGATTGGGTTTCAATACATGGCAATTATGTTCTTTCAAAAAGCTGACAAGTTCACTTTCAGGATCATGAAGATCACCGTAAATTCTTGCTCCGGTTGGGCATACTTCCACACATGCAGGCGATAAGCCTTTTGTTATTCGGTGATAACAAAGAGTGCATTTGTCAACAGTTTTTTTCTCGGGGTGCAAATAGCGACAACCATACGGACAAGCCTGAATGCAATAGCGGCAGCCGATACAATATTCTTCATCTACCAATGCAATCCCCTCGGGACTTTCAAAGGTTGCACCAACCGGGCAAACCTGCGTACAGGGAGATTTGGCACAATGGTTACACATTTTGGGAACGAAAAAAGTCTTAAATATTTCGTCTTCCGGAATCGTCTGTTTAAAGCCGTCAATGCCGCCGTTGGGAGATTCTACTTTTAATGATCCGTCATTTTTTATGGTATATTGCTCCACCCATGTTCGAAAATAGAAAGGTTCTTTGGGTACGTTGTTTTCTTCCTTGCAAGCCTTTGCACACATACCGCAGCCAATACATTTTTCAATGTCAATTCCAACGCCATACCAAGTTTTGGATTTATCCGGTTCATTTGCTGCAAAAACATATGCAGAAAAAGGTTTGGTCACCGAGCTTGCAAGGATGGTTCCGAATAGAAGGGCGGTGTTTTTAATGAAACGCCGTCTTGCTTTATTCATTCTTTTAGTTCCCATACGGCATGTGGATTATGACAATCAATACAATTTTCCCTTTCCATATTGTGGGTGTCTATATCGATTTGGTTAATAACTTCAAGTTTACGGGCTGGATTAATGGCATGACATTGGCCACAGAATTTGCGTGTTCCCGGTTTTGCAAGAACATTGGCCTCAGCATCTTCAATGTGCAGGTAGCCGGGACCATGACAAGTTTCACAAGACAAGCCTGCATGAGCATCTGACTCAAGCAATGCACCTTCCGTGTCATGGCAATCTATACAAACAGAGTTCCCAACATAGTGGACCGGAGCGGCAGCAATTTCGTTGATTGAGTTGGCCCGGTAATGGTCGATATCACCAAATGACTCAGGTATAAGAAAATGACGTGCCACAAGAAATAAAATGATGAACACAGCAAATAAGGGGATCAATGTTTTTAATTGTGGAGGCATTGCAATAAGCTTAATTATATTTTCCCAGTGTATTTCAAAGAAGTTGCTCAACATTCTCCCACAAATGTCGGGAGTTTTCATCGTTTAATCCGTCGATGAAAGAGAGAGGCGTTTATAACGACTTAAAAGTTAGTTAATTAATTTGTAAGTTGGGACGGGCGCGATATGATATAAATCAATGAAAATTGAGAAAATTTTTGGGTCTTTGCTGTAACCTAATTTTAAATAAACAGTAAAAAGTCAGGTTTTGATGGGCTGCCAGAGATTGGATATTCGAATTACTGACTAACAATCTTCTTTGTGAAAAATTGAATCGCCAATTTAACTTGATTTTAAGCTATCTTTTCACTTCCAAATAAACAATGAAACGCTTTTTAACACGTTTGATTACCAAAACATGTTCAAGATTTATACTTTTACGGAAATTTGTTCAGTTGGTATATCATGAAGAATTTCATCCTTCTTATTTGTTGTTTGTTTTTATTGAATTTTGTGGTTTACTCACAAGAGAAAACAATTCGTGAAAATGGTCAGACTTTCCTGATTCATCAGGTTGAAAAAGGGGAAACCATTTTTTCGCTCACCAAAAAGTACGAGGTCGATCAGAAAGAGTTGTTGAATGCAAACCCCAATTTAATTTTTGGACTGAAAGTAGGGCAGGAACTGAAAATTCCAGTTGATGCTGGTGTTGTTGAGTCGAAAACTATTGAAGAAGAGCAGCCAGTTGAGCGGGAACCAATTAAGACCTTTCATTCATACCGGGTTCGAAAAAATAATACACTGCATTTTATAGCAAAACGTTATGATGTGACAATTGAAGATATTGAGAAATACAATCCGGAAGTAAAGGACGGGCTGAAAAAAGGGATGGTTTTGAGTATTCCTGATGCACGCGAATTGCAGCAATGGAAAGAACAACAAGCAAAGGTTGCTGAACAGAAAGAAGGCCAAATGGTCACCCACCAAGTTGTTGGAGACGAAACGCTCTATTCTATTTCCAAAAAATATGACCGATCAATTTCCTCCATATTAAAACTAAATCCAAAACTGGAAGAAGGTCTGAAAATAGGCATGAAAATTCAAATTCCAGCTACCAAAGAAGCAGCAGGTCCGGTTAGTCAGGTAACCAATCAGGATGGTTTCTTTATTCATTTGGTAGAAAGTGGAGAAACTTTTTGGCGATTGCAACGTGAATTTGGAACCAGCCGTGCGGAGTTGATTGAATATAACCCTGTATTGGAGCAAGGCTTAATGGCTGGTTTGCGCATAAAGATTCCTGCGCGACATATTCCAGATGTAAAAGTGACAACTGATGAAAGTCGTTATGATCAGCATTTGGTGTCAAAGGGAGAGACTCTTTATGGTTTGGCCATTGCATATGATACCCGAATTAGTGAATTGAAGAAAGCAAACCCGGTGTTGGAATATCGTGGATTAATTGCCGGAGAAACGATTAATGTACCTCGTAAAGAATCAATCATCAATGCTGAACCTACTGAAGATCTGACGATCATTGAAAAAACTGCAGAACAAATTGTCGGGGAGAAAGAGGAATCAGCAGAGCAGTTTCCCGTAGCAGGCTGCACTCCCGATTTTACAGCTGCTTTTGATACCTATGATGTCGGCTTACTTTTACCGTTGTACCTGGAAGCAAACGATACCGTCAACCATATTAAAATAACTCCGAAAGATCTGGAGAAAGATACCTTATTAAGAAGTCAGTTCGAGGCAATTCTGGAGACAGGAAGAGATACTTTTAAAGTTCGGGATGAAAAAATTATTTATCCCCGTTCCGAGAACTTTATGCAGTTCTACGAAGGGGTTTTATTGGCGGTTGACAGTTTGCAAGAGGCTGGTATGCGGGTGAATTTACATGTTTTTGACACCAACCAGGATCAGCAGGTGATTGACTCGCTGCTGCATTTGGACATATTCCGTGAGCTGGATTTGATTATTGGTCCTGTGTTCCCAAATCTTCAGGGAATAGTTGCCGATTATTCCAGTAAAAATCGAATTCCAATGGTTTCACCGCTTTCATCGGGTGGCAATTTTGAATTGAATAATCCATACTATTTCAAGGTGAATCCAAATAAGGAATACCTGGTGCGCAAAACGGCCAGCTACCTGACTGAAGAATATTTTGATAAGAACATCATCGTTATGCAAATGGGTGAATACAAGCATTTGC
Source organism: Sunxiuqinia sp. A32 (assembly GCF_052690465.1). Classification (NCBI taxonomy): domain Bacteria; kingdom Pseudomonadati; phylum Bacteroidota; class Bacteroidia; order Marinilabiliales; family Prolixibacteraceae; genus Sunxiuqinia; species Sunxiuqinia sp. A32. Next base: position 26,324 of record NZ_JBQYLI010000007.1, on the reverse strand, counting down.
CGGAAGCAACACTCGTTGATCTTTGTCGTGAAAAGTTTTTCTCAACCGGATTTAACTCACAATCGGGCGATGTGCTTTTCCATGAATATGATTTCCAGGAAGAGGGCTATTGGGGACTGACTCGCATTGCTTCCAAGGATCGGGAGAACGTATTTATCATTCCGTCAGAAAATGAAGGGCAGGTGAGTGTTGGAATTACAAACCTGAATGCATTATCGGAAGAATACCCGGTAACCCTTGTTGGGATGTCTAACTTTCAGCGTTATCAAAGTATTCAACCCGAATATTACCATCACACAAAACTACATTTACTAAGTCCGTATTTTGTGGACTATGAATCATTGGCAACCAATCGGTTTATCGGTCGTTTTCGCGAGAATTATTATGCCGAACCAAACCAGTTTAGCTTCCAGGGATATGACGTAGCCTTCTATTTTATGTCGGCTTTGTATCGTTACGGAAAAGATTTTGTTGATTGCCTGCCAGGCCACCGGGTTGAGCTGACACAGGGTGATTTCTTTTTTGAACCACAAAGCCGTTTTGGTGGGTTTATGAATGAGGGATTATTCGTTGTTTCATATGATCCTGATTATTCTGTTGTGGATGAAGGAACAATCGCAAAACCTGCATTTCAACTAGTGGAGCAATAGGTCTTGCATGACGAAGCTTTCCTCTGAATTTATTTTTTTGCTTTTCGAAGTAGGGGTTTCCCTTTTTATATGTGTTGATTCTTTATAAAGCATAAAAAAAAAGAATTTAGGCAAGATGGGAAATGGAGTATTTCAATCAGTTACATCTTTTTCGTGGGTGTCATTATGTTTATTATTTGCCTGAATGTTACTTTTGCATGAGTAGTATTGATGCATTTATTGTATTAGTACCAGAAATCTATTCCACGATATGAACCTTTAATAATAAAAGTTTCTGGCTTTTCATTCTAATAGATTCAGCCAGAAGTATTTTTAGAATAAATAATAAACGATGAGAAAAATTAGATTAATTACAACCCTTCTTTTACTTCTTGTTTCTCTTGGATTGTCCGCTCAAAAATGGACAGCTAAAGAAGCACCGTTAATGACAAAATTTGCCAAGGATGTTGATCCTGAAAATGTGCTGCCAGAGTATCCGCGACCTCAAATGGTTCGTGAAAGCTGGATGAACCTGAATGGTTTATGGCAGTTTCAACCCGGAACATGGGAAAACGAACGATTTCCCAGAAAAGATCTTTCCGGAACAATTTTGGTTCCTTTTGCTGTAGAGTCAGCACTTTCAGGTGTGATGGAAAAGCACGAGAGACTGTGGTACCGCCGCAAATTCACCATCCCCGCTGACTGGAAAGGCCAGCGTGTATTGATTCACTTTGGTGCGGTTGACTACATGAGCGAAGTTTTTATCAATGGAAAGAGCGTAGGAACACACCAGGGAGGATATGATCCATTCACCTTCGATATTACTGATCAGTTGATTAGTGGCGAGCAAATAATTACGGTAAAGGTTTATGATCCAACTGTTAAGGAAGGCTACCCACGTGGAAAACAAACCTTGAATAATGAGGGAATCATGTACACCTCTACAACTGGTATTTGGCAAACTGTATGGTTGGAGCCTGTGCCGGAAGAACGCATTGTTGATTTTAGAATGATCCCCGATATTGACAAGTCAGTATTGAACCTTTCTGTAAATTGTACAGGCGGACAATACTTAACGTATACTGCTGAAGTTAAAGATGGTAATACAGTTGTTGCAACCGTAACCAGCAAGCCTTTAGCTCCAACGGAGATTAAAATTAAGAATCCAAAACTTTGGTCACCAAACAGTCCATTCCTTTATGACATGACCATTACCTTGAAAAATGGTGATGAGGTGGTTGATAAAGTTGATACCTATTTTGGGATGCGGAAAATTGCTCTTGGGTTTGATGGCAAATTTCACCGTATGTATTTGAACAACGAGTTTGTTTTCCAAATGGGACCATTGGATCAGGGATTTTGGCCTGATGGTTTATACACTGCACCAACTGACGAAGCCTTGCGTTACGACCTGGAGAAGACCAAAGAGCTTGGCTTTAACATGACCAGAAAACACATTAAAGTTGAACCTGCCCGCTGGTATTATTGGGCCGATAAATTAGGCTTAATGGTATGGCAGGATATGCCTTCACCTAACTCATATACATGGGGAACTCCTCCTCCAAACAAGGAAGCATTTGGCAACGAACTAATGCGCATGGTGGAAACTCACTGGAATTATCCTAGTATTGTGATGTGGGTCATCTTTAATGAATCACAAGCACAGCATGATACTAAAAAGTATGTGGCGATGGTAAAAGGGATGGACCCATCAAGATTGGTGAATCAAGCCAGTGGCGGCACCCATGTTGGAGCAGGGGACGTACTTGACTATCACGCTTACCCACCACCAACCAGTCCTCAAAGTGCTTATCAGGCTACAGCTTGTGGTGAATACGGCGGTATCGGTTATTCAATTGAAGGACACATTTGGAATCCGGATGACCTGATGCAATATATTACCATGGAGAATGAAGAGGAATACATTAAGTTGTATGACGATTTTACAACCATGTTAACCAAGTTCAAAACTAATAAAGGACTAAGTGCAGCGGTTTATACGGAGATCACTGATGTGGAAATTGAGATGAATGGTATTATGACCTATGACCGGGTTCTGAAGGTTGATCCTCAATTAATCTATAAGTCAAATCAGAAAGTGATTAACGAAGAAATGTATGAATACATTTACGACGTATTGCCAACTGCAGAAACCGTTAAAAAGGAGTGGCAATATACATTGTCTGCTCCTGCTGATGGCTGGATGAAAAAGGATTTCGATGCATCTTCATGGAAAACTGGTAAAGCTGGCTTCGGATCAGCGAATACACCTGGCGCTTATCTTGGAACAGAGTGGACGACCAATCAAATTTGGATTCGTCAGGAGTTTGAATTAGGTGACCTTTCTAAAATTGATATGAGCAAGCTGGTGTTGCGTGTGCATCACGATGAAGATTGCGATGTATATATTAATGGTGTGAAAGCTGCCGCAATTCCAAGATGGTCTTCCGACTATGTAAATGTTGAAATTTCAGCAGAAGCGAAGGAAGCGTTGGTTATGAACGGGAAAAATACCATTGCTATTCATTGTAACCAAACAACCGGAGGGCAGTTTATTGATGCCGGATTGTCAATCATTGCCAAGGATAAACCACTTTCAGAAAAAGTCTTAAAAGGAATTATGCTGAAGTAGTTTCGTAGTAAATAATATTTCAAGTCCTGTCAATAATTATTGGCAGGACTTTTTTTATTGGATATTTTGATTTTGCCTGAAAACATAAGTAGTAAAATTTGTAGACCAGCACTAAAAAACAATATTGTTTGCTATCTGGGTAAGTTCAAAAGTTGAATTGTAAAATAAGAAACCTACCCATTGAATGATCACTGGATTGTTTCTTAGCCTCTCAGCCGTTTACTTTGTTACCACTCGTTTTTATTAATTTGTCAACTTCTTCAGTGCGTTCATTATAGACTTTTTTGAGCTTGGAATAGGAGCGGAATAATCAGCGACACTATCTTTTTTGTCAATTGAAGTGAAAGGTCAACCATCAAATAAATACTGGTCATTCCAACAAAAAATCAAGTTTTTCCAGCATAAATACGGGCATTTTCAGCTTTTTTTTGAGTTTTTCCAGCAATTTTGGTGACATTTTCAACAAAAAAGCGACTCATTCCAACACTTTCAGTAGCCATTCCATACTTTAGAGGGAGTGTTCATTAACTGTGTCCGCTGTTTTTTTAGTTCTTAAAGTTTTAGGGAGCACTGTCTCCTGTTATTATCGTTTCTCACGCTAGCGCGGATTTGTAACTCGTGGTTTTTTTGCAATCTTATTATTGATTACAAAATTGAATTTCTTTATCACAGAATCCAATTGAAGAAGTTTTGGATTTTCTGCTGGAACATAACATTTTAAGCAACCACAAGTCATTTCTTACCCGCTTAGCCGTTGATCGGCTTAGCGGATTTTACATTAACTTAAATCTAGGCTACATAATTAATGATTAAGTTTTATTTTATTAACTTGTGAACTTAATTTCAAAATAAACACATGCCCCCTAATCAATGCAATTAGAATATTGGTTACAAAAGGTATACATACTAAACCCAAAATGGAAATATTAAATACCTATGGTTGACATATATACTAATTAGGTGCAATTTTGGCTTGCCGAGAAATGAGCTGACTAATAATAGATAGTATTAAATGAGCGAACTACAAAAATATAACTTTGATAGAATTTATGGATTAATAGACCTAATTGAAGGTAATGTTAATGCTGAAACCGCATTTTGGAATTTCAGTTATGATTACTTCATAGAACATTCAGTCAAATTCCAGAAAGAGACTTTACTTCATCAATATATTGTTATAACTGCCTTAAATAATTATAGAAGAGATTTTAGAAAAAGTACAGATTGGTATGAAGAAGAAGGTGCTTTAGATTTTTGGTATGAAAAATTTCAAGAAAACAACATTAGTATACCAAAATATAAATTCAAAAAAGGATATGATGCATACAAATGGTTTCTAAGGCATGAAAAGAAATTTGAACAACTATATGAAAATTTAGCAAATGATGCTTTTTACATACTTTTCAATAATCGAAATTTCCTCTTGAAATTTAATAAAATTGTTGCGGAGTCTGTGTCTGATTTAAGCTCAAAATATCCCAAAAAGGATGTTACTCAGAAAGGCACAATAAAAAGGAAAAATATTCCTACTTGGGTTAAAAATGCTGTTTTTCATAGAGACAAAGGGAGATGTGTATTTTGCAATACAGACTTGACAAATTTAGTAAACACTTTAACTGTTAAAAATTTCGATCATATTGTTCCACTAGATTTGTATGGTGCAAATGACCCTTGTAATATTCAATTAAGTTGTGAAAAATGCAATAAATCAAAAAGTAATAAAGAGCCAGATACATCTGACAAATACTATACTTGGTGGTAAATAAAAAAAGCACCTAACAAAAAATATAGTGCATTTGGTAGATGGTGGTTACAATGAGGATGCTAGTTATAAATAAACATAGAAGCAAATTGATAGTTTGGTGCGATGAAATACCAAACGCACCATATTCAAACCGTTAGCGGTAATTATGAAAATCTGACGATGAAAAAAATTATTTACATATCATTATTTGGCACTATTCTGTTTTTAGTATCGTGTATGACAACGGAAAAGAAAAGTACTGTGTCAGAGAATCAGCTTGAGCAGACATTAATGTTAACACAACAAATTTTTCAACATTATACTACCTATTTGACGAGTAAGGATACGAACGAGATAAATACTTCAGCAAAACTGCTTCTCGAGACACTGAACGATTTGAGTAAAATAAACTATGATACTAACAATCCTCTTCAACTTCAGTGTCATTATGAATTTGACAGTGCTAGTGTCGCACTAGGTGGGGTTTATCTGGGTTCACAAAAATTAGGAATAGCATGGAATGTTCAAATTGATTCATTTCTAAACGTAACAAATAGTCGTTTGAAAATTATTAATTATGAGGAATTAATGAAAAATAGCAACCGCTAACAATTTGTAATATGGCAGGCGGGGGTTTCAGCGGTCTGACAAGTCAGACCTTTTGCCCACTTTCCTGCGGGTCTGACAGGATTTCTCTTCGAAATCCTGCCCCGACAAGATGTACCAACCGTTATAGGCAATTAAAAAAAATGAGACATACTATAGGAATATTTATACTAACCTTGCTTATCTCATGCTCTACAGTAAGAGAAAATGAAGTGGGAGTAATTCTTGACTCTAAAACAACAGAAGTAAAAAGAACCATTAATGGTCCAAAATCAGTACTTGTCCCAAGGGATGCTATTTTAAAAACAATGGACAAATCAAAAATTGATACTGTTGATTTGAATTTTTTGACTAAGGATGGAAAGCAGCTAAGCAGAAAAATAAAATATAGTTATAGTATTAATCCCGAAAGGATTGATGAGTATTTACGATTCGTATTTTCAAGATATTCTGACATTCAAGAGATTAAAAAGAAATTAGACCACTCAGATTTGAGGGCAGCAACGAGAAATGCGTTTGGCAACTTTTATTTTAATGAATTTAAGATGCAGGAAATGCCTGAGGGTTGGTTAAACGAAGTTCAGAGACATTTACATGAAAACTATAGTATAAACAGTGCAGAAAATATAAAATGAAAAACTGCCTACAACATGTACCAACCGTCAGACTGTCTAAAAACCTTTTTGCAAGAGGAATTTATTCAGACTGTAATTTGTAATTTGAAACAGATATTGAAACGTCAGACCGTTAAAAATAGTTATTAGACAGACTGCCGTTATGCCCAATGTTAAACTGCATACCAATAAACACGATATTAAATGAAAATTGATATTCATGTACATACAAAAAAAACCAAATCAGGTGACTCAGAATTAAGAAATATTGATGTCGAGAGATTTGGAGATATTATTCGGTCTACCGAAGTGAAAATATTAGCAATAACTAACCACAATCATTTTGACTTAAATCAATACGAACAATTTAAGGAAGAAGTTGATGGAGCTTGTCAGATATGGGCAGGGATTGAATTGGACATAATTGAGAATGGGAAAAGAGCCCATCTTATAGTAATTGTTAATCCGTCTAATTCAAATGAATTTAATAATCGTGTGCAAAAATTACTTGAAGGAAAAACAGCCGATAATTTTACGATTTCTCTGAGTGAAACAGTTGATAATTTTGACTCATTAGACGCAATATACATTCCTCATTATTTTGTCAAAAAACCTAGCTTAGGTAACGACGAAGTCGAGATATTGTTGAGTTTAGTTTCGAATAAAAAAAGAGTTTTAAAAGAAGCCACCAACTCAATCTCTGCGGGAATTTATATAAGCCATGGGCATGACTCTATTTATGGTTCTGACGTTCACAATTGGAATGACTATATTAATATTTCTCAGGATTTACCAGACCTTAGGTTACCAGTAGAAAGCTTTGAACAATTCTGTCTTCTTTTAGAAAAGGATGATGCCACAATTCAAACATTACTAGACAAAAAAACTAAAGAGAATATAGAACTTACGCCATTCACGTTGGCTGAACAGATAAAACTTGACATTTACAACGATATCAACATTATTTTTGGGTCAAAAGGAACAGGTAAAACTGAAATTCTTAAAGCATTATCAAAACATTATAATGACAAAGGTTACAAAACCAGTGTTTATGAGTCAAACTCAAAACATCTGAATGATGTCTATAATCTCAAAGGTTCAGAATTTACAATTAACCTGACTGATTTTGATATTGAAGACTGTACAACTGAGTTTAAGTTAATAAAAGGAGCAACAGAGCAAGAAATAACAAGTATTAAAAAATATTTACTTCATTATTCAAATCAAGAAACAAACAAAATATCAAGAAAGATAAAAGTTAAAGATTTCACTAGTCTTGATGACTCTCAATCGACTCGAAAATTTGAAGAAATAAAAGAAATATTGATTGATTTTAGAAGATTCAATGATGATGTTGGGGAAAATGAGAATATTGAAGAAATAATTGGCTCGGATTTATTAAGTGAATTACTCGATGTCTTAGAGAGAATACTGGGCAAGCTCAGAACTGAATCGGAGAAAAGGTTGCTTGACTCTAAAATTATAATGATGTTTAATTCGCTGATAAGAATTTTTGTTTCCGAAATATCCAAGAAAACAGGTCAACCAGAAAAGCCAGTAGAAACTGGATTCTTCAAATATGCAAGTAACAGGATTAAAATAGAAAGGACAGTTAATAAAATTCTAAGCAATATTAGAAAAGTATTAACACCTCAATTGGATTATGTAGGCAACCTAGGAGACAAAGGAGAGTTATATTGTCAAACAAATATTCTTATCCAAGATGGAAGTATTATAAATCGAAATTTTTCACCTATTGAAAGAGTAAATAAAACACCACAAAAGGAGGTCGCAAGACATTTTGATTTAATTTCTAAACATATTTATTCAAATGAGTTATTTGTTAAAATAGCTGATTTAAATGCCATTGAAAGCTCTGAAACCATTGAGAGCATAAAGGATTTACTCCTATTTAATCGTCATTTTGTTGTGAATGGACAAATATATCAACCATCAAACGGAGAATCGTCAATGATTCTTTTGCATAATGAGCTTAAAAAGAATAAGGATATTTATCTAATAGACGAACCTGAGAAAAGCCTTGGAAACGACTACATAAATGATGTCATAGTTCCTTTATTGAAAGAAAGAGCACAACAGGGCAAGAAAGTGGTGATTGCGACTCATGATGCAAATATTGCAGTGCGAACTTTACCTTATAGCTCAATCTATAGGCAACACGATTTGAACAATTACTACACTTTCACTGGCAATCCTTTTACAAATAATCTTATTTGTAATACAAAAGATAAAGCAGATTTAGATTGGAAAAACATAAGTATGAAAACATTAGAGGGCGGAAGAGATGCCTTCGGAGAAAGAGGAAAAATATATGGAAACATTTAAAGCTTCAATAATTAGAGGTGACCAAAATACAATATTGGCACTAAATGTAGGAGATAATAGATATGATATTATTCTTACAGAGGATAATCCCAATGGTGTAAAAACTGTTTTCAACAGATTGTTGCAACAGTTGAAAAATGGAGTTTTTAATTTCGAATTGGAAGACTCAACTGAGGACTTATATTTTCATATTAGCAAGGAATATATAACCCAGTTAAATTCTGAGTTATCGAACGTTTATAATGAATTAAAGGACTATGAGTTACTAAATGAGTAGTACACTTAAAATAATCATAGGGATTTTATTACTTGCATATGGTCTATACTCCATCTTTAGTGGGATTAGAGGAAAATCATTAAAAGGAGTAATGGCTCCAGGAGATACTTATTTAAGTCGAAAATTACTTGGTAAAAAAGGGAGTAATATTTTTTGGAATTTATTATGGGGAACAGCAGAACTTGTTTTTGGGATTTTATTACTTCTTGGAAAATTTGACTAAAAATGAATAAAACACTGGGCATAACAAATTGTAAATTGCATTGCGGGGTTTGTGGTGTGTCGTACGCTGGATTCTCGTTTCGCAGTTCCGTGTCCTTCGGACAGGAACGCTCTTCGAAATCCGCAACGACAACTTACAAGTGACCGTCAGACTGTCTAAAAACCTTTTTGCAAGAGGAATTTATTCAGACTGTAATTTGTAATTTGAAACAGATATTGAAACGTCAGACCGTTAAAAATAGTTATTAGACAGACTGCCGTTACCACTAATTGTGAAAAGAAAAATGAGGACTTATACAATTGGATTAATACTATCTCTGATAATCTTTCCCTTATCAATATTTGCACAGACAAATGACAAATATGATAAGGAAGAAATTTCAGTAGTTTATCAGTTTTTGGACCGATTGATTGACGGAGAGAGATTTCGAAAACTGAATAAAAATGCCAATGATACTTTAATTATTTATTTCAACCCAACACTACAAAGTCGTCTTGAGAAAAATCCACTATTTGACAGAGATTATAAAACAAATGAATTAATCAAAAAATTAGAAGACAACAGACTAGCGAAAAGAGTAATAGACACAGTTCAAATTAAAAGTTTACAAGGAATTAAAATCCTTTTTGAGAGCGAACCAGATTTTAATAAAAGTAAATATTTATCGGACAAAGTAATTGGAACTCTTAACATTTCAAGGGTTAGCTTTAATAAAGAAATGACAGTAGGATATTTTTATTACAGTGTTTATTGTGGAGAAGATTGTGGTTGGGGAGACTTGATAAAAATTAAGAAAAAGAGTGGAGTTTGGGAAATAACAAAATATTTATCGTCCTGGGTTTCATGACAGATAAAAAAAACAACTAGTGGTAACAAATTGCAAATTGCATTGCGGGTGCAGTGGTGTGCGTTGTCTCTGCTCCTTTCTTGACCGTCTTCGTCCTACCGGACGCTGACGCTCTTCGAAATCCGCAACGACAACTTGCAAGTGACCGTCAGACTGTCTAAAAACCTTTTTGCAAGAGGAATTTATTCAGACTGTAATTTGTAATTTGAAACAGATATTGAAACGTCATACCGTTAAAAATAGTTATTAGACAGACTGCCGTTACCAGTAATTTATATACATTAACAATGAAAAAAACAACAATAATTAATCTAACCATCCTAAATTTATTTATAACCTTTTTTATTATTTCTTGCCAGGTACCTGCCAAGGAAAAAATTAGAACAATATCAGGCAAGATCATTACTAAGTCTGAAGTAGACACTTTCATTAAGAAACAACAGGATTCACTGGATATTAAAGGAATTTCAATAGCAATAATAAATGATGGGTACGTTGTTTATAATACCGCCATCGGTATAGCTAATAGCAAGACAATGGAAAAGGTTAATGATCAAACTCTTTTTGAAGCAGCTTCTATTTCAAAGCCAGTATTTGCATGGTTCGTAATGAAACAAGTTGAGAAAGGATTAATTGATCTTGACACGCCATTATTTGAATATATGCCTTACGAAGACATTGATTACGATGACAGATATAAACTAATTACAGCGAGAATGGTGTTAAGTCATACATCAGGATTTCCAAACTGGCGGTGGTTTAATCCTGATCAAAAACTTGACATCAAATTTCAACCAGGTGAACGATTTTCCTATTCAGGTGAAGGCTACTTATACTTATCAAAAGTTATAGCTAATCTGAACGGCTTAAACCTTTCAAATCTTGATAGTTTGTTCCAACAGGAAGTGGCAATTCCTTTAGAAATGGAACATGCGGACTTTGTGATGAACGATTATATTGAAAAGCATTTGGCAAAAGCTCACGTAGGAGATAGTATTGTTTATGCAGATTACTATGACAGAACCCAATTTTCTGCAGCTGGCGGATTACATACGGAAGCAATTAACTATTCCAAATTCATTATAGCCGTTATGAATAATGTGGGTTTAAAAAAGGAAAGCTATGATGACATGCTTAAGGAACAAGTTAAAATTCCTGATGAAATGAGAAATAAGATCAGTGAGTCTGGTTGGGGGCTTGGGTTTGCCATATCGAATACAAACAATGGGACAACATACTCCCATGGAGGTAATAATTTGGGTTATACATCCGGATTTAGATTTAACAAAGAGAAAAAAATAGGATATGTTTTCTTAACGAATAGTGGAAACAAAAATGCCTTTGATATTGCAATGAATAAATTTTTATTAGAAGACTAAAACAACTACTGGTAGCACGCAATAAAAAACATAGGGCATAAGGGGATATATTAGAAGGATATAACAGTTAACAAACAGCTTGGTAACTTGACAGGTAGGTGCTTCGAAATGCCCTACGTTTATTATTGCCAACCGTTATGTGCCAAATAAAAGGAGCAACCAGACAGATAAACCTTAATTAATAGAATGGATGAAAGTAATTGGTATTATTTGTATTATAGCAACTTCAATTGTATTTAATTCTTGCAAAGAGAAAAACACCGCTCTATCCATTTTGCAAAAATCAATAAATTCAATCGATACGATTGAAACTGTTTTTTATAAACAAAATGTGGTAAGAACTAATCCTCGGAAATTAAATGATACTATTTATACATACCGGGAAATGTATTTTCAACGATTAAGTTCTGACTCTGTAGTAGGAGTAAAAGGACACTGGTACTTTTACAATGACGATAAAACCAAAATAACTTTTGAGGATGTTTATGATAGTGACAAGCTGATACGTAAAAATAATCAAGATAGTACAGCAGTTAGATATGATTTAATTAAATACCCTGAGTTTAAACAAACACATTTTTGGGGGCACAATACGCCCTATGCGATGCAATATGTATATAAACAGATATTGCAAAATATGGACTCATATAAGATTCAGAGATTAAATGATACTATTCTCAATAATACAGACTGCTATCAAATTATCATCAATTCTGAGAATAAAGGATCTTATCTTCCTGGCTTCAAGTATAAGCTCATAGACGTAGAAAATAATGGATCTGTCATTTTACTAAATATTGATAAATCAGATTATTATCCAATTAGAGTGAGAATGGAAGACTATAAAATAGACAATCCCAAAGAGAGATTCTTTATTGACCAACTATATTTTGATTTAAAGTTTAATTTTAAGATTGATGACAAAAAACAATTTAATACCTCAGATGAAATACTGAATGGATTTAAAATAATTGAAAAAACACCATAAATTCGGCACATAACAATGTGAATAAAACATGGCAGGGCTGGTGCGAACCGGCATCATTGCAGCTCGCTTCTACCGTGCTTGTCGTACCCACAATGACGCAACACGAAGACTGGTACGCTCCAGACATCAAACCGTTATGCCGCGCTATAAAGACCTAACTAATGGATAGATTGATAAAAAATATTGATAAGCAAATATTATTTAATCAGGATAAAAATATTGTTCTGAACAATATTGATTTGTTTCAATTCTCGGAGGAAACTATTGATTCTATATCTGGCATTAATAAATTAAGTCCTGATTCGAAAACACTCCTGATTGATTATGCAACTGATAAAGCTATTGAGGAATTTTGCAGAGTAAATCAATATTATTCTTTCAACTCAAAAGCTAAGAGTGATTTGAAGAAAATCTATTTAGAATTACTTGATAGTTGTAGCAATTTGACAGTTTCTGTTGAGACTGTTTCAAAAAAACATTACAATAAGCTGAAGAAATGGCTGCTAAATAATAATCCATTTGCTGAAAAAGTTTATGCAACCGCTGGTAAAAAGATAAATCCTGTAGCCTGTTCAGAATATAGTCAAGGTTTACAAATTGATTTGTTGAAAATTGACACTACGAATTTAACGCAGCCTGTTTTAGATATAGGTTGTGGAAAAAATGGATACTTGGTTAAGTATTTAGCAAATCAAGGAATTGATGTTCGTGGGATTGATAGATTTTCATTTTCTAATCCAAATTTTGTAACAGCAGATTGGTTGGAATACAAGTACGAAACAAAAAAGTGGGGGACGATAATCAGTAATTTAGGATTTACAAACCACTTTAATCATCATAATTTGAGAGAAGATGGGAAATATATTGAGTATGCAAAGACTTTTATGAATATTCTTCATTCCTTGAAAATCGGAGGAAAATTTCATTATGCTCCTGACTTACCATTTATTGAGAAATACCTTAATGATAGTCAGTTTTCAATTGAGAAACATGAATTAGAAGAGATAGAATTTAGAACGACAATAATAACAAGATTGAAATAAAGCACGACGTTACAACACTATATATACAAAATAGGCGTGATAGCAGTAATTTCAGGGGGTGTAGTCCGCTTTAAATTTTCACGGTTTGATAAATTTGAAGCCCGCAATCGTCTACTTAGGATATTCTCGCCGTAGGAAACTGAAAAATTCTATACCTGACTAAAAAAATTGAAATATGGCAACATTAATAGTAGGTGCAACTGGTGCTACCGGAAAACAATTGGTTGAACAATTATTGAGTATGGGACAAAAAGTCAAGGTGATAGTACGTCCTTCTGGAAAAATACCTGACACGTGGAAGAATAACGACAAGATATCAATAATCAAAGCCAATATATCAGAGATAAGTGTAAATGAAATGATGAATTATTTGATTGATTGCCAGTCAGTCGCTTCTTGTCTTGGTCATAATATTACGTTGAAGGGTATATTTGGAAAGCCGAGAAAATTAGTAACTGATGCCGTTAAATTGCTTTGTATTGCAATTCAGAAGAATTCACCCGATAAACCAGTCAGGTTTGCATTGATGAACACAACTGCGAACAGAAACAGAGATTTAAATGAGCCCATTTCAATTGGAGAAAAACTGGTAATGGGGCTGATTCGCTTTTTTGTACCACCACAGTCAGATAATGAAAAGGCAGCAGACTTTTTAAGAGTTAACATTGGGCAAAATAATAAATTGATTGAATGGGTAGCTGTTCGGCCAGATACATTAATTGATGAAGGTAATGTAACCGAATACGAGTTATACGCTTCACCAATAAGGAGTGCACTTTCTGATCCTGGTAAAACCAGCCGAATTAATGTTGGAAATTTTATGTCCAGGCTAATCGTAGAAACTGACTTGTGGAATAAATGGAAAGGGCAGATGCCAGTAATATATAATAAAGAAACATAGTTGCACGAAATCAATGGTCTACAAGATTGCCGTTAAACATATACCTAAACGTTAGCATCAGAGCAAAAGACAGTTTGGATATTCGAATAATAGTTGACTAATCATATAATGTGAAAGAAATGAAAAAAATAGGCTTATTAATTTTGCTTGTGTTAAGTTCGACAATTTGTTTTTGTCAAAGCTTTTCAAGAGAATGGGTAACAGATTCTCTATTTCGCAAACCGGAATCCGCACTTTTTGACCCTTCACAACAAATTGTTTATATCTCAAACATTAACGGTGAATATCTCGCAAAGGACGGAAATGGATTTATTTCCAGAATCAAAACAAATGGAGAAATAGCTTCCTTAAAATGGGTAGACGGACTGGATAATCCACAAGGCTTGGGTTTAGTTGGCAAAAAATTGTATGTGGCAGATATTAACCGGGTGGTTCAAATTAATACGGTTACGGCCAAAATTGAAAATGAATTTGTAGTTGATAGTGCAAAATTTTTTAATGATATCGCAACTGATTCAAACGGTGATATTTACATTTCGGATTGTTTTGGGAATAAGATTTACAAAATATCCGATGGAAAAATACACGTATGGCTTGATGCTGATTTTCTTTCAGAACCAAATGGATTGTTGTGTACAAGAGATAATGTCTTATTGCTTAATATGAAAGATAAAACCGCCTATGCTATAAATAAATTGACTAAGCAGTATCGTCAAATTTTTAGTGGAATTGATAATTTGGATGGTATTGTTAGTGATGGCAGAAACGGATTTTTCGTATCCGGAGCTTGGCAGGGGCAGATATTTCATGTCGATTCAGCTGGTAACAAAAAGCTAGTCATTGATGTAGGTGAAGAAAAAATCATTACAGCAGATATTGAATATATTGCTAATGAAAAGTTGTTGATCGTACCAACTTTAAATAGTACAGTAATTGGATATAGATTGGTAGAATGAAAAAGAGTTATTTAAACTGAATTGCGAACAATGAATGTAATACGATTGATTTTTTTAAGCTTGGTCAGCTTATACTTATTTTCATGTGGTAAAACGAAAGATTGTGCCTTGTGTTTTACTCCTCCTCAGGAACTAAACTTGAAAATAACCGATTATTCAACCGGTGCAGATTTGATTTTTAATCATTCGATTTCTCCAGATTCCATAGAGTTTTACTATTACCAAAATAATAGCAAGGTAACTTTGGAACATGAAACCCATCTGGATTCAACCAATTCGCGAGCAATAATAGTCTGCTGGGAAATAAGTTGGATGAGTCCCAATGGTATTAAAGATTTTTACCTGTATTTAGGAAATAGCGACACGGATACTTTGCAACTGGATATCGAGGAAAGAACAAACGATTGCTGCACCTATTTTGAATGGTTAGATTTTAAAATCAATGAAAATCAAATGGAGATTGACCCCAATGATTACCTTTATAACCTCAGAAAACAAACAACCCAGAATTGAAAACAAACACTTATGAAAAAGACTACCAAGAAGAATTTATTACTACTAGCCATTGTTGTCGTGGTGTTACTAAGTTTTACAAATGTATCCGTTGAAATATCCAATTCAAGTTCAAAAATGGTGAGCTATTCGCCCGCTTCGGTCAAGGGGGTGGATGAATTTCAACCTACTGAACTTTTCGATAAACCGTACGCCATTGTTTTTCATGGACTTGAGGGTGTGGGTAATAGTGCGAATAATATAACGGATTACATTATTGATGTTTATGTGGAAGAAGAAACTTCCATCGGGTATTTAGTTTACATGCCTTTTTATAAGCCCGTTAGCTATAGCTCAAAGGGAAACTATAAATGGAAGAATCCATTAAAGGTATTGGGTCATTTGGAAGATGTGCAGGAATGTGAAAATTTTGAACTGGATGCTGAGCTAAACATATTTGGATTGTGTTCAACCAAAAAAGCAAAACAAAAAATTCAACAAATGATTTCGAATAGTATTCAAAATCAGATTAGAAATGCCATTAAAAAGAAGTTAACACTTACCGATAAGAATTAAAGCTGGACTTTTCAAATTTCACTGCCCATTGAATTTGCAGTGTTTTGTAGTGGGGGAGTGTGTAATCAATATTATATTTGAAGTGAGGTAATTCAGGTTGCCTCACTTTATTTGAATAAACACTTGGTTGATGGGCATCAAAATAATTGAAGCAAAGTTGATACGAATTGGAAGCAAGTCAACTAATTTTTTCAATAGCTAAGAGCAAGCTTGGAAAAGACATTGTGAAAAAATTTAATTAACTTACATAACTGTCGGAAGTATAACTTTTAAAGAATTAATGGATAAAGCAATAACTCAGTTAAGCGATAATGACTCGAACCAGCGATTTCGGGATTTATTTGAGCACATTGCTATTGGTTTGACAATTTGCAATACGAAAGGTGAGTTTCTGAATGTGAACGAACCCTTTTGTAAATTAATGGGTTACACCAGAGCTGAATTGTTGACAATGTCATTCGCAGACATTACACATCCTGATGATTTAGCATCCGATTTAGCGCTGGTTCAGCAGTTACTTGATGGAGAAATTGATAACTACAAACTTGAAAAAAGATATAAGCGCAAAGATAATTCCGACGTTTGGGTCAATCTTTCTGTTTCTCTTGTTCGGGATAAGAATGATAAGCCTCACCTGTTTTTTGGTACCATTGAAGATATTAGTTTGCGAAAGGAAACAGAACTGGAACTTGAGCAAACAAAGCAAGATTGGAAGAATATTTTTCAAGCTATTAATCATCCGACTGCCCTTCTAGATAAAAACCATACAATTGTTGATATAAATGATGCAATCGTTAAGAGTAGTGGAAAAGCAAGGGAAGAAATAATTGGTTCGTCATGTTATAAAATATTTCATGGCGACAAAGCGGATTGTCCATCGAATGGATGCCCCATGCAAACCTTGTTAAAATCGGGTAAGGCTGAAACCTTTGAAATGGAAATGAAAGCCTTTAATGGTACTTTCCTTGTTTCATGCACTCCAATGTATGATGAAAAAGGAGAGCTTAAAAACATTATTCATATTGCTACCGATATCACCTATCTAAAGCAAATAGAACAAGCATTGACGGAAAGCGAATCCCGTTACCGGATACTGCTGGATTCTGCACCCGTTGGAATTGCTGTGCACTGTGAAGGAAAAGTTGTTTTTACCAATCAGGCAGCTTTGAAAATGTTTAAGGCTGATGCACCTGAAGATCTGATCGGTAAAACGATCACTGATATAATCCATCCATCCACGCTCAGCTCTACAATGGAGCTGATAAATCGAATAATGAAGGGGGAAAAAGGATTGTCCCCAGCTGTAGATAAATACATTTGCAAGGATGGCTCTGTAATCGATGTGAATGTGTATGCTTCTTCCATTGTTTACAAGGGAAAGCCGGCAGTACAGGTTGTCGTAATGGATCTAACTGAAACCAAAAAAATAAAAGACCGCCTGTTGGAATGGGAACGTAGATTTTCCAATATCATGAAAAGTGTTAACCTCGTTTCGATTATACTCGATACGAAGGCAAATATTACGTTCTGCAATCAATATTTTCTTGATTTAACTGGCTATAAATATGAGGAAGTAATTGGCAAAAACTGGTTTGAGTTATTTATTCCATCCGAAATAAATACTGAAGTCAAGGCTATTTTTGCTGAAGCTGTTAAAAATGATAATCTTACAGCAAATTACGAGAATGAAATTCAAACGAAAGAAGGAAAGAAAATTAGTATTTCGTGGACGAATACATTGCTTAAAGATTTTAATAATGAAGTTATTGGTGCTGCGAGTATTGGTGATAATGTTACTGAAAAGAAAAAAGCAACTGAAGAACTAAAAATATCGGAAGAAAAATTTTCAAAACTATTTCAATCCAGTCCTGATGCAATCATGTTGACGCGTCTGTCGGATGGTGTGATTACTGAAATTAATGAAAGTGTAGTGAAACTAACAGGCTACACAAAAGAAGAACTCATCGGGCATTCATCAATTACCCTTAATTTGTGGCTAGACCCCAAACAGCGGGATATTTATGCTGAACATTTACAAAAGAAGCAAAGAATAAACAATTTTGAAGCTTCCTTTCGAATGAAATCGGGAGAGATTAAGGTTGGAATGATATCGGGAGAGATTATTCAAATACAGAATGAAACTTACATCCTTGGAATTATTAGGGATATTACAGAGATTAAGAAATCAATTCTGGAAATTGAATCATCGGAAGAAAAGTTTTCAAAGTTATTTCAATCTAGTCCTGATGCAATTACACTCACTAAAAAATCAGACCGATTGATTGCTGACGTTAATCAAAGTGCCTGCGATATAACCGGATATTCCCGCGAGGAACTCATTGGCCAACCCATATTAAGTCTGAAGTTTTGGAAAAATGAAAAGGAACTGATTCAATATGCCACTCTATTACAGAAGTATAACCGTGTAACAAACTTTGAAGCAGAATTCAAAATGAAATCGGGTGATGTTAAAATCGGCTTGGTTTCAGGTGAAACGATTCATCTTCATGATGGCGATTATGTAATTGGGATCATTCGTGATATAACAATTCGCAAGAAATCGGAACAAGAAATTATCAAAAGAAACACGGAATATGCAGTTATCAATGAAGAGTTAACTGAAAGCCTTGGGCGAATTCAAAAGATCAATTCCGAATTGTCGATTGCGAAAATGAAGGCAGAGGAGAGTGATCGTCTTAAGACAGCATTTCTTCAAAATATGAGTCACGAAATTCGAACTCCATTAAATGCCATCATGGGATTTTCAGAGCTACTTCCAGATTCATTTGATGATAAAAAAACGTTGAATTACTTCACAACAATTATTAATCAACGGGGGAATGATCTTCTTGAAATAATCAACGATATCTTGGATATTGCAAAGATTGAGTCGGGACAAATGACATTGAACGAAAAAGAATGCAATCTGAGATATTTCTTTTCAGATATTGAAACGTTCTTTTCAGAATATCGGGCGAGGATGAATAAAAGCAATGTTGGATTCAGTATGAATGTGCAATGCTCTAACAGGGATGTTATCGTGTTTGTTGACTCTGGAAAATTGAAACAAATTCTGATGAATCTCATTATCAATGCTTTTAAATTCACCATTTCTGGTATGGTCGAGCTTGGCTGCAGCGTTGAAGATAATAGTCAATTATCCTTTTATGTACGCGATACAGGCATTGGCATTCCTAAAGAAAAGCAGTCCGAAATCTTCGACCGATTTAAGCAAGTGACGGTTGATAGATCGAAAATCTACGGTGGAACCGGCCTCGGGTTATCTATTGTAAAGGGACTATTGAATTTACTTGGTGGTGAAATATGGCTAGAGTCAGAACCAAATAAGGGAAGTACATTTTATTTTACAATACCTTTTAAAATAAACTCTTAGCTGTTGAGTGGAAATTGCAACGGATTTTTAAGCCCTAAGGGTTGACAGGATAGTAGGAGCTAAAAAAATATTATTTGCAAAATAAGTCTGTTATGAAAACACTGCTGATTTCCTATTCCTACACGGGGAACAACGAAAAAATCGCAATTGCACTTGCAAGCGAATTATCTGTAAAGCATATTCAACTTAAGGAAAAGAAACCAAGGAATAATTTTCGTATTTCATTGGATTTGATTTTTAACCGGTATCCAAAACTACAGCCAGCTGAATATCCTGTTGAAGATTTTGAACTGGTTGTATTTATCGGGCCGGTTTGGATGGGAATGGCTGCTTTCCCTTTCCGAACCTGTTTCAAAGTGGTAAAAGACAAGATCCAGAATTATGCTTATGTTTCAATAAGCGGAGGAGCAACTGGTCCCAACCCTCAACTCTCCGCGGACCTGCAGAAAAGAATGGGTAAATCACCCAAAGCTTTAATTAACCTCTACCTAAAAGATCTTTTTCCGAAAGATGCAGAGCCTACGCCAAAGGAAATAGATGCACATCAATTAAACCCAGAGGAGATCAAAAAATTGTCGGAGAAGATCGTAAGTGAATTGCGAGAAGCTTTAAGCAATTAACTTTTAATTTTGCATGCAAATAAAACTTTTGTGATGGTGCCAGGTGATAATAAAATAATTTACTACATAAAAAAATGGGTTGATATTTCTCAAGAAGATGAGGCCGTCATTTTATCTGCTTTTGAAACAACCTCTATTCGAAAGAAAAAAGACCTTCTGGTTCCTGGCAATGTGTGTAAATACTTGTATTTTATAACAAAAGGTTGTTTGCGATCTTATTATGTCGACTTAAAGGGAGTTGAACATATCTACCAAATTAGAATGGACAATAATTGGATTAGTGATCTGGAAAGCTTTTTTACACAGCGTCCTTCCAAATACTACATTGAATCATTGGAAGACTCTCAAATGCTTCGTATTTCACATGAACGAATAGAGCAGTTATATTTAGATCTTCCTAAGCTGGAGCGGTATTTTCGTATCTTGTTTCAAAAAGCCTATATCAATTCTTTAAAGCGGTTAAATGCAACAATGTGGGAATCTGCAGTGGATCGGTATAACGATATGCTGAAAGAGCAGCCGGATATGTTTCAGCGTGTCCCTCTGGTTTACATCGCATCTTATTTGGGGATCACTCCGGAAAGTCTGAGCCGGATACGGAAAAAAATATAGCATTTTATCAGGTTTCCAAAAGGTTCTGGTTTCTCCCAACTTATCATAGATCAATTTTATTTCTTAACATAGGTCAAGTGTAAACGCCCTTTGCTCAACATACCTTTGTATCAAATAATTGAAATGATAAAGAAATAAAAAAGTGAATTATGAAAACAATTAAATTGGTATTTGCGCTATTATTAGCAGTTAGTGTAACAACATTTGCACAGAAAAAAGAGGTTGAAGTTGAAAAGTCGGTTGTTAAGTGGACTGGAAATAAAATTGGTGGATCACATACAGGAGAGATTCAACTTGAAAATGGGTATTTAGAGTTCAATAATGATGAAATTATTAGAGGGAAAGTGGTGATTGATATGAATACAATTACAAACACTGATCTTCAAGATGCAGGCTACAACGAGAAGTTGGTAGGACACCTTAAATCTGACGATTTCTTTGGTGTAGAGAGTTATCCAACCTCAACTTTCGTGGTTACTGAGGCCAGTCAATTCAAGGATGGTAAAGCAACAGTATCGGGAACTATCACGATCAAGGGGAAGACAGAAAAAACATCATTCAACATTTTCAAGAATGGCAGCGATTATACTGCCCAGTTAAAGGTTGACCGATCTAAGTTTGATGTACGATATGGTTCAGGGTCATTCTTTGATAACCTTGGAGATAAGGCAATTGATGATATCTTCATCCTTGATGTAACACTATCATTAAATTAATTATTTAGGCTGTGTGGAAACATTTTAGGTATTGTGTATTTCTGATTAAATGGAGCGAAAAACATTTTTAAAAACAATTATGGCTGCGATGCCAGTAATTTTTACAGGGATGAAAGTAAATGCATTGAATAAATTAGCAGACTCATTGGTGAGTACACCGAAAATGCCGGTACTTTTTCTGGGACATGGTAGTCCTATGAATGCCATTGAAGAAAATGAATTTGTGCAGGGCTTCAGAAAAGTTTCTTCGGAAATTGAAACACCAAAAGCTATTATTGTTGTGTCAGCACATTGGGAAACTCATGGTACCAAAGTAACTGCTATGGCAAATCCTCCAACAATTCATGATTTTGGAGGGTTTCCACAGGAACTTTATGAGGTGGAATATCCAGCACCTGGAAATCCAGCACTTGCCAAAGAAACCCAAGATATGATAAAAAGTACCCATGTTCATCTGGATGATAGTTGGGGACTTGATCATGGAGCGTGGTCGGTTATTCGGCACATGTATCCGAATGCCAATGTACCGGTAATTCAACTCAGCCTGGATCATAAAAAGAGTCCCGCGGAACATTACGAATCGGCAAAAGAACTAAGCCGTTTACGTGAAAAAGGAATTCTTATTGTTGGAAGTGGAAATTTGGTTCATAATCTACGAATGGTAGATTGGCGAAGATTGAATGACAACTATGCTTATGACTGGGCGTTGGAAGCAACTAGCAAGATGAATACATATATATTAAATAGTGACCACGAGAACTTGATCAACTATTCCAGGCAGGGACGAGAATTTCAGTTGTCGATCCCAACGCCTGAACACTATTTACCTTTACTTTATACGCTTGCGCTACAAGATAAAAGAGATGAGGTGAAATTATTTAATAATCTGCCTGTTGGTGGTTCGTTGTCAATGACATCTGTTAAAATTGGGTGAAATAATAATTTTAGAAGTTTTGAAGGATATTCAGTCTAGTTATTAGTGGCCGTTTGAATCGTTAAGATGAAATCAATAGTTATTTATTTATCGCAAAATTACGTCGAGAAACTTCTATGTCATTCATATTTGTTTTTGCCCATTTTACTAATTCATTCAGGTGAGGTATCAGCGTTTTTCCACGTGTCGTTAAGTTATACTCAACCTTTGGAGGTATTTGTGGGTAAACGGTCCGTTTAATCAGACCATCTCCTTCGAGGGACTTGAGTGTTACCGTAAGCATTTTTTGAGAGATAGATTCGATGTATTTATGAATTTCATTAAAACGCAAAACAGGTTCTTCATTTAAAAGCAAAAGAACAAGCATTGACCATTTATCACCAAATCGGTCCAATACGTTTCTTATTGGGCAGTCTTGAAGATTACTAAATTTTTCTATAATATTTTCTTTCATAAATGCCTGATAATTAATAAATCTAACTTTTGTGTAAGTGTCACACCTTTTTGTAAGTTCTTGTAAGAATTATACTTACTATTTACCTTTGACTTACCAAAAGTAATTAATATACCAAAAGTAATCAAGTGATAATTAAAAATTATAAAAAATGAAAATAGCAGTAACAGGAGCAACGGGCCAATTAGGCCGTTTAGTCGTAACAGAACTAAAGAAAAGAATTTCAGATGAGAACATTGTAGCTTTAGCCCGTAATACCGAAAAAGCAGCAGATTTAGGAGTGGAAGTGCGAGCGTTTGATTATTCGAAGCAGGAACAATTAGCAGAGGCACTTGTAGGCATTGATAATCTGGTATTAATTTCAAGTAGCGAAATTGGACAGCGAGCCAGCCAACATTCAAATGTGATTGAAGCTGCAAAAAAAGTTGGTGTAAAGTGGATTGTTTATACAAGTTTGCTGCATGCAGACAATACAACATTGAACCTCGCTGGAGAGCATTTAGCAACGGAAGAGGCCTTGAAAGAATCAGGTATTGAATACACAATCCTCAGGAATGGGTGGTATACAGAAAATTACACTGGTTCTATAGAAGGAGCATTGGCAGGTGGTGCGTTTATTGGCAGCGCTGGCGATGGTAAAATTTCTTCAGCAGCACGCATTGATTTTGCAGAAGCAGCAGCGGTTGTCGTCACCGAAGAAACTCACAAAGGGAAGGTTTATGAATTGGCTGGTGACAAGTTTTACACATTGGCAGAGTTAGCTGGCGAAATCTCAAAGCAGACTGGAAAAAATATTCCGTTTAAAAATTTGCCGGAATCTGAATATGCCAAAATACTTTCAAGTTTTGGAATACCTGAGGGATTTTCAAATGCAATAGCCAGCTGGGATGTTAGCGCTTCAAAAGGAGATTTGTTTGATGATGGTCAACAGCTTTCAATGTTGATAGGAAGGCCAACTACATCCATGGCAGCATCTGTGAAAGATGCTGTAAATAAGCATCATGTCTAAAGTAGAATGGGTTCAAATCTGCTTACAATACGCCTAAAACGGGTGTAAGTAAGCAGATTTGTATTATTATATCCTTATGAAAGTATGAATAAGATAAGAATAGGCTTTGCAAGGCGTGGTTCAGTGAATTGTAAACGTGAAGTATTTATCCATTTGGCCGGATGACGTTATTCATTAATAGTTAGAATACATACGCTCACAATATCTGGGTGACAAATTTCAAAGTGGGATCAGTTGGTCATTCAATTTTCCCACTTGGCCTCGGGGTACTATGATTTTAAACTATTCGTTATTGAACTATTTAATCGGTCTAAAATATAGCGAGTAAATGAGTAGAAAAATATATATTCACATTTTATCATACAATTTCACTCCTTTTTTTTGAAAATAACATTTAAAGTATGAAATATTCACTATTTATTGGGTTGATCGTTCTCATAACTTTGTCATGTAATAGTAAAAAAACATATGAAAATATTGCACTGAATAAATCTGATGTTCATGAATCGGTTTGGGAACCGGAAGTTGGCTATCCTCATGCTAGTTCAAGTAGTGAATATGAAATGCAGTCATGTTTTTTTGCACTCAATGCTATTAATGGTGATACAATTAACAATGGACACGGCCCTGATTTTCCTTCCTGGGGACCAGATAAAGTTGCTGAACTTTGGTGGAATGTTGATTTTGGGCACGAGTATGAAGTAAATAAAGTTGTTATCTATATTCGTGCAGACTTCCCTCACGATGACTATTGGAATTCAGCAAACTTAGTTTTTTCAAATGGCGAAATTATTCCTATAAAAATCACAAAATCTGCTAAAAAACAAGAATTTAAATTCTCTCCACAAACTACCAGTTCCATAACAATATCAAATTTGGAGGAAACACCTCCTCTGGGATGGTGTTCCTTTACTGAAGTCGAAGTTTGGGGGTACAAATAAATTTTGCATCTAAGCTTGATAAAAGTCTAACTAATATAGCAAGGCTTTATAAAATGGGGACGGTTTGAAATAGTATGACAGGATGCGTTCATTTATGACCACTCCCGTTTGAGTTTGTCGCGGTGGTTTTCTCCCCAATCGCTGAGGGCATTTAAAATTTCCTGAATGGATTTGCTGTATTCGGTGGCAACATATTCCACAACAACAGGAGAGTCGGTATAGACTTTACGTTCTACAAAGCCAGTCATCTCTAATTCTTTTAATTCTCTCGACAACATTTTTGCAGATATTCCGATGGCTCTTTGTATATCATTAAAGCGCTTATACCCTTCGCGTAAAGCAATAATTATTTTCAATTTCCATTTTCCGCCAATGGCATATAACGCATCATCCACGGCTTGCAGCTTCATTTTACAGGTTTTGATTTTTTCGACCCCTTCCATAATTGTTTGAATTAAAGATGACTAACATATAGGTAACTACTTACCTTTTGTAAAGTACTAACAATAGTATAGTAATATAGTTTAAATTTGTTGTGAAAACAATTAAAGAAGTAAAGCATAAAAACAATCAAAGCAATGCAACGGGTATCTAATGCCATTATTGGAGTGATGATGGTACTTTCAGCATACTCATATCGTAATTTATTAACTCTTAAAAGTATGCAAGTATGAAAAATATATTACATATTATTTCAGGATTGAATGAGGATAGCTCATTTAGTGTGAAACTGGGAAATGCCCTTATTGAAAAGCTTAAGGAAACATACCCAGGAAGCGAGGTAATAGTTAGAAATCTTGCTAAGGAGCAATTGCCACATTTGCAGAAGGAGAACCTGATTGCATTTTCTACTCCAACGGATAATCAAACGAAAGAACAGTTCGAAGCGGTGAATAAGTCGGAAGAAGCAATTCAGCAGTTGCTTGATGCGGACATCATTGTAATAGGTGCACCCATGTATAATTTCGGAATTTCCTCAGCTCTAAAAGCATGGATTGATCATATAGCAAGGGTAGGAGTCACTTTTCGATATACTGAAAATGGCCCTGAAGGAATGGTGAAAGACAAGAAGGTTTATATCGCCATGGCAACAGGTGGATTTTATTCGCAGGGTGAGATGCAATCGTATGATTTTGTTTCGCCCTACCTCAAAACAGTTTTGGGATTTCTAGGGATGACAGATGTTGAGGTGGTACTTGCCGAAGGAACCTCGATTAATGATACAAAGGAACAAGCTGTGAAAAAAGCGTTAGATGTTGTGTCTGTTTAAAAATGACAACAAGAAGGGGATGAATTGTTTGTTTTTAAAGAATGAAAAGAGGCTGTCTCAAAAGAGATGGCCTCTTTTTATTTTCAGCGAAGAGTGGGAAAAAGATTGAAAGTTATCAATC